>JAJZAG010000246.1 GCA_021799555.1 Deltaproteobacteria bacterium
CGGCGCGCGTGTCCGGCACACAGCTAAGCGCGCTGTTCGCGAGCGTCATCATGTAGTCCTGCTTGATGTCGGTGAAACGCCAGTTGAGGACGATCGTCTTTCCTGCCGCCTTCGTCGCGTCGAGCCGCACGGCAAGGTAATCGAAATACATCTCGATCGGAATCGAGCGCATCACATCGGGCGACATCCCGCCGCCGCCGGGGAGATTGGGCGTTCCGTTGCGCAACTCCATCGCGCCTTGCAGGTATGCGTTGCGTGCGGTCGCGGATTCGGATTGATAGGCGAGCTGCTCGAGGGCATCGGCGCCAAGCTCGCGCGCCTCCCGGTTTGCCGGGTCGGCAAACACGAGCTGCGAGGCGATCTGCGCGACCCATCGATATTCCCCGCGCTCGAAGTCCGCACGTGCCCGCTCGATCACTGCCTGCGCGCCGCCCATGTACTCGACGCTCTTTTTCGCTGCCGCAACCGGTGGCAGCGCGTCGAGATTGGCGGGATTCCCGTCGTAGTAGCCGAGATAGCGCTGATAGATCGCCTTGATATTGTGCTTGAGGCTTCCGTAGAACGAATGCGTTGACCACTCCCTATCGAGGCTCGCCGGCATCGAGATCATCTCCGCGATTTCCGCGCCGACGTAGCCGTGATTCATCAAGCGCACCGTCTGATCGTGAACGAACCTGTACGCGTCGCGCTGCAAGCCCAGAAATTCGCGCACCCGCTCGCCGCTCCAGACGGGCCAGTTGTGCTGCGCGATCACGACGTCGCTGCGCTCGCCATAGCGAACCAGGGCGCCGCCTATATACTTCGACCACTTGAGCGCGTCGCGCACGAGCGCCCCGCGCATCGGCAGCAGATTATGAAAATTCTGCGTCGCGATCTCCGTCATGTTGAGCACTCGGAACTGCGGATAGTACATAATCAGCTCCGCCGGCGCCTCGGCGTCGGGCGTGAGCTCGAAGTCGATCTCAACTCCGTCGATCACGCGCCGCTCGAGCGGTTTCTCGATCAGATGCGTCGGCGCAATCAGCGTCACCGTCCCCGCCGATACCGTCTTGCCGAGGCCCGCATCGACCTGCCCGCGTTCGCCCCGCGGCAGCATCGCGCCAAACTGGAACAGCGCCCGCCGCAGCATCGCGTTGCCCGCGATCACATTCTCTCCGACCGCCGCTTCCATGAATCCGGCTGGCGCCCATATCGACACCCGCCCCTCCGCAACCTCGTCGCCGCGCACAACCCCGCGTACGCCGCCGAAATGATCGACGTGGCTATGCGAGTAAATCACCGCGACGACGGGGCGCTTCGGGCGATGCTTGAAATAGAGTTCGAGTCCGGCGGCGGCCACCTCGGTTGAGATCAGCGGGTCGATCACGATAAGCCCGGTTTCGCCCTCGATCAGCGTCATATTCGACACATCGAACCCGCGGATCTGATAGACGCGCTCGGCAACGCGATAGAGTCCGTTGGCCATGTTGGCGCGCGCGTGCCGCCATAGTCCGGGATGGACGGTATCGGGCGCGCTTTCGTTGGCAAGAAACTCGTAGCCCTTTAATGTCCACACGAGCCTGCCGTCAGCGCGCGTGACGAGTCGGTCGCCGAGCGGCTCGACAAGGCCGCGCCGCGCGTCCTCGAACGATCGCTCGTCGCCGAGGGGGAGGCGCTCGCGCGCCGCACGATTTGCCGCTTTAGTCGCTTCGCTTGCTTCTTTCATCGTCGTCTCCCGGCGAAATAAGGTGCCGCCGCGTCTCCTCGGCGTCCATTCTCTTGTACGTATCAAACGCCGATACCCCCGGCCATAATACGCAAGGCGAGCGCCCCGCGCTCGATTTGCTCATCACACGATCGTTACGCTAGCCTTCCAAGCGGGGCAGTCTCGCGCCGTGTGACTGATCGCGGAGGTATCGGCGAGATTTCCCCGGAGGCAGCCGTGGCACGCGCATTTGAAATTCAACCTCTCGACGCGACCTTCGGCGCTGTCGTAACCGGTATAAAGCTCGCCGCGCTCGACGATACGGTCTGGCGCGAGCTATACGCGGAGTGGCTGAAGTACGCGCTGCTCATCTTTCCCGGACAGTTCCTCAACAAGGACGAGCAAAACGAATTCGCCCGCCGCTTCGGTCCCCTCGAGTTCGAGCGCGCGCCGATCAGCAACGTCAAATCCGACGGCACGTTAATCGTTGATCAGGATAGCGACGTGATGAAAATCCTCCAGGGCAACATGGGATGGCACGCCGACAGCACCTACATGCCCGTCCAGGCCAAGGGCGCCGTCTTCTGCGCCGAGGTCGTGCCGAACTCGGGCGGTGCGACGGGATGGGCCGATATGCGCGCCGCCTATGACGCGCTCGACGCCGGTCTTCGCGCGAAGGTCGAAGGCTTGTCGGCCTACCATTCGCTGCGCTACAGCCAGGCCAAAATCGGCCATAAGCCGAAGCCGGGCGCCGATTACAAGGGCTACGGATTCCACAATGGCCCCGAGCCGCTGCGCCCGCTCGTCAAGATTCATCCCGAGACCGGTCGCAAGTCGCTGCTCATCGGGCGCCACGCTCACGATATACCGGGGATGGATCCGGCGGAATCCGAGCGCTTCCTGCAAGAGTTGGTCGAGATCGCTTGCCGTCCGCCGCGCGTCTATCACCACAACTGGAATCCCGGCGACACCGTAGTCTGGGACAATCGGTGCCTGCTCCATCAAGCGACGCCTTGGGACATGACCGAGCCCCGCATAATGTGGCACAGCCGTATAGCCGGCGACCCCGCTAGTGAATCCGCCCTGCCCTGATTGCCGCTCAAAGGATCTTCCCGCTACACCCATAGCACGCGCAGTCCCAAGTGGCGTTCGAAGAGATCGAAGTCGCCGTCGCATTGAAGAGGTTTGAGCAGCCCTCCGATGGAAACTGGTTCTCCAGAAACGTCGGGTTCCGAAACGTTATCGACGAGTGCATGCGACGGAGCCAAGACACCGCATAGCAAATCATCGGAATCCTCAAGCTGACAAAGTGAGCAAGCCTGTGGCCGACTTGTGCCATGATCGCAGGATCACCGATACGAAACGTTACCGATAGAAGGCCAAGTATGGAGGCTTGAGGTTTCGGAAGCGCGGCCGCCGCGCAACTCGAAAATGAGCACCGACGGCTCATTCATGCGCCTGCCGAGTTGACGCTCGTCAAACGAGCGCTCAAAGGATTGATCAACTGACCGTAACCAAGTTCACAACCAACAGGCGCCGTGGGGCAGAAACGGCGCGGGTGCTGGTCGGGCCAGCGGCGGGCGTGCCAACTGATTGGTGTGCTGCGCTCAACGGCGCGTTACCAAAGTCGGCACGCACTCCCGGCCTGGCGCCTCGAGGCGGGCCCGATCTTCACGCGGACGGATCGAGTCAACGATTTCGCGGGCGGGGCCGACATCGCTGGCGGGCCTCCCAACCCGACGCCAGCGAACTTTTGATTTCGTTTGGTCCTAGGGGGCGCGGCGAGCGTCGCCTCTACAGAGACGGCGCCCGCTCCACGCTATGTTACCGTAACTATTTCCGGCGTCAGCGCATCGCAGCCTTAACCAGTGATTGGACCCAGAAGAATTGCCGGTCCACTGCGCCCATATTGATATACCAGCATTCCCTTTCGGGCGTTTCCATGCCTGGCAAATAGCACATCGTGCCTTGACCGGATTGCACGTCGGTCGAAGTTGCGCCGACTACGAACGCCCGCCTAAAAGGATAGATTGCCACGCGGGCGTCGGGAACGGGCCGGTCGCGGTACGCAACCCAATAGACATGGTTGCGCCACAACTGGCCCCGGCGATCATACGTGTCAATGTAGGGAAAGAACCATACCTCAGAGTCGATGTACATGATCGTGCGCGAGTCGAGCGCGGCAGCGTCGCTCTCTTCTCCCGTGCGGCGGGGTGTCGACTGCACAAGATAAACGTGGCGCATCTCCCAGTCTTCCGGGCAGGCACTGGTACCGCCGTCCGTCGGACATCGAACTTCCGGTGAATGCGCCGCGTGGTCGCATCCGAGCATGTTCTTTTCACCGAGAAATTTGTAGTCATATTCTTCGACCTTGGCATTAAAACCCGCGTAATGATCGGGGTCCCACGAAAATGCCGCCGTGCCAGACGCCGACGCGGAACTCATGATCGCTTCATTGAGGCGCCGAACACGCTGGGGCAACGGATCCCAGGTCCAGATATCGTCAGCCTTGGTCGGGTCTGCATACCGGTAACGCACGAAACCCTCTCCCTTGATTTCCTGCGGGGCCAGAACTGGATAAAGACCAAAGAGCCAATAACGGCCGGTTTTCTTGAAATCCGGATCGATCGGCAGGGGTTCGACTTCGGTGCGCCCGACTAGATCGTAACCGGCGTAATGGCCAATCTGGAAATACTCAATCTGCCGCATTTCTGGACCGAAATGCTCGTACGAGGTGTCACAGTCGTAAAAGCGCAGGTCATAGTCGTCTGACCACATCGGCTTGAAGACCGTGTTCCATACTACTTTGGTTGCAACGTTCGGATCGTTCGCATCGAGCAACGGAAACGGCTGGCCGGCGACGTAACCAACAAGGCTGCGATGGTCAGCCGAAAGACGGACCTGCGCCGAGTACTTCTCAGTGGCATCCTTGTAGGGCGGCGGCCAATCGACCCGCTGTGTGGGGATGATATGCATGGTCATTCCGTGCTGCACCTTGTAGTAGGTGCCAGGCGAGACAAGATCTTTGACCTTCACCGCGTTTGAGGGCTGAATAAAATCGCCCGGTTTAACTTGCGCGTGCACGGTGCCCAAAGGCACGCCGAACACGAGCAGCGATAGAGCCGCGACGGTCGTCGCAGCTACCGACAACCTTCTCCAGTGCCGTCGCATGATCGGCCTCCTCTAAAAAAGTTTTGGTTGCGGCGCATCGGCCGCAGGTTAACTCAACGGTTTAATATTAGAAATCGTACTTCATGATTGTCAAATCCCTAATCCTATCGAGTAGATTAGCTAATGAGAGTGAGCGCGTTCACGAATGATACGATGCGGGGTCATTGCGCTCCGCACCGTATCCGTTAGGCCGTTCGCATGCTTGTTACAAAAACGCTCCAGCCTGTATCGAGTGGAAAGACGCGCGATCGGCTCACCGTTTGCGAGGATACGTGAAGACTGAGCGGGCTGGCCGCGGCGCGTGCCGGTCAGCGCCCGTATATGACCGCCCAACTACGCCCCTTGCGCGCGTGCGCGAAGCTATAGCATGCGCAGCAGCTGCGACAGCTCATCTATGTCGCAAGCTCTGTCGCTCGAGTTTACTTCGTGTTCCGGGAAATCCCGTGAACCAGCCGCGCACATCATTGATGCCAGCTAAGATGAATCCAAAAGAGAAGGCGGAGGAATTGCGGCTGAGGAAACCGTGATGACCGACAGCGCCCAGACTGTCGAAGCCGTCACGCACGCTCAAGGTCAAACGCTTTTCACGCGGACGAGAGAGAGAAGGTGCGGCGCATCTTCGCGCTCGGTCTCAGAACGAATAACGACGATTATCGCAGCGCAACGATTTTAGTGAAGGCAAAATAACCGGCGGATTCAATAATAGTTGAACTGTCAGTCCTATCGCGCGCCTGCCGCGCCCGCCGTTCACTCTGGTAAGACGCGCCCTCAGCAGGGAGCTGTTTTCTTATCGTCGCGTTGAGATAATTTTGAACGTATCGTCTGACGTGCATCGCGGCCCATCCGGGCGTGGCACAATCAATCAGGCAAATAGACTTCACACGGCGCGTCATCCACAGACCGCTCAACTACCTCTTCAA
>JAJZAG010000247.1 GCA_021799555.1 Deltaproteobacteria bacterium
CCTTCGATTGTTGACGGTCCCGGAGTTCGCGCTCGTGGTTTTCGGAGAGCTGCCATGAACGTTCGTCGATCCGCTGCGCGAGTCCGAGTCGGGCGAGATAGTCAAGCCGTTCCATCTCCTGCTCGGCGCGAATTTGCGCTCCCTCGCTGCGCGGCCGGAAGTGTTCGTAGCTGACGATGCGACTGGCGTCGGCCTTGTGTTGGATCGCGCGGTCGATTTCGGTCCACTGCTCGCGCCGGATTACGCGCTCGCGTGCGTGCAGCATTTCTGGTTCGAGGCGTGGTCCGAGTTCCCGAGTCGCGATCTCCTGGCTCCGCATCCGAACGCCCGAGCGCAGATACTCCCGATCGATCTTCAGCGTCCGTCTGTTATCCCGCACGCCGCGGACCAGCAGATGCACGTGCGCGTCATCGGTGTTGTGATGGTCGATCGCGACCCATTCCAGTTTGGTTCCAAGGTCGCGCTCCATCGCTCCGACCAACTCGCGCACATGGTCGCGCAGATTGAGTCGATTGGCGTCTTCTGGCGACACGATGAAACGCCACATCAATTCGTCGGACCTTTCCCAACCGCGGACGGTCGCGATCATGTCGATTTGTTCTCGCGTGGAATCGAAGCCAAGTCCCTTGGCAATTTCCTGCTGCGCACCCGGCCGCGACAGGTATTTTGCATGCGCGGTCCATGCGCCCTTTTTGGCGTTGCGTGAGAACGACGCCTTGACCACGCTGCGCCGTGCAGACGTTGGTGGCTCGGCCGCCCGGATACGAGACGCTCGGCTGCCGCTCAGGCTTCCGGTCGTCTGCTGGCGGAGTACGCGGCGCATCCCGACGCGCCGCAAGGCCCGCGCCCACCACGGCACGAGCTTGCGGGGACGCTCGGCCCATTCGTGGCGCAACTTGATATCGACTTCCTTCTGGCGGAGGAACCTAATTCGCTTCATCAAAGGCCTCCGCCAGCGCCTGGCTGAGTGCTAGCACGAGATGAGTCGGGCTTTCCGGTGCTTGGCCGCCGAGCGCCTCGATGATATCGCGCACCTGGTTGGTGCTGAGCGTGATCGCGTGCAGGTCCCGCGCGCGCTGCCACGATTTCCACGCGCGCTTGCCGGTCGCCCGCTCGTCGAGTTTCGCGCGCCCGATCTTTGCGACCTGAGCGCGTTCCTCGGCGCGAAGTTTGCGCGCTTCTTCGGCCACGCTGAGCAGCGCGCCGAGCAGGAAGTCGGGCGATTCCAGGTCAAGACCCGCGAGCGCTATCAGTCCGCCGAGGTTGGCGAGGTGGTGGACTCTCAGTCCCTGCTCGTGGCTGTGATGCCCATTGCCGTTTCGGTTTTGAATCGCGTTGACCTTGTTGATCATGGCGCTCACCAGGTAAGAACCGGCTCGAGTTTTCCGCGCAGGTTTGCGAGTGGAATCGGACCGAAGTAACGCGAGTCCCAACTCCGCCGATCGTTGAATCCAAACAGCCAGACTTCGTCCGCCGCCACTTCATGCTTTCCCCATGCGACGTGCTTGAGCGGACGGCCCGCGCTGTCGTGCGATGCGGTCGCGCTGTGCGCGACGCGCTTGCCATTGATTGCGAGCCAGCCGGGTTCTATCTCGACAACATCTCCGGGAAGTGCGCCTACAAGTTTGTCGACCGGCTCCGCATTGCCGGTGCATCCGCCGGTGCGCAGATACCCGCGCGCTAGCCCTTGCTGCGCCACCGCGATCGGCACGCACGCTGCGACCAGATCGCCGCGTGCCACTTCGCGACCAACCACGCGATAGACACCCGCCGGAGCGGCGCTGTCGGTGCTGGAGATCAGCACTCCAAACGCTTCTCCGACCGTGATCAGAATCGCTGCTGCGAACGCAATTCCGGCCATCGCGGAGATTGGTCCGCGCGCCCCTTTCAGACGCTGTAAATGCACGCGCTGATCGAGCGATCCGGCGGCGCTTTCTGCCGTGCTGTACAGTTGGCTCAACAAGGCCGCCTCCGAGGGGAAAAGCCCGCGCGGTCGTTCGAGAATCCGGTGAAAATGCCGTGCCGTACCGCAGGCCCTTTATCTTGCACTACGAACGACCGCACCCTTCCCATCCCCGAAGCCGCCTCGAAACTCACCATTTCCGCACGCCGCAAAACGGCGGAGAAATCGTCCCCGAACTTCACTGCACTCGCTCCGCTGAAGTCCGATCGGGATGTCCGTTAGGTTTCGGATCCGCACGCGAGGCTCCTTCGAGCTCGGCTTTGATCTGTTTGCACAGCCGCCACATCGCCGCCGTGATTGTCTCGCCAAGGTCGAAGCCAGCGTCTTCAGAGCGGGAGCGCAGTGATTCAATCTCGTGCTTGAGCGCGGCTGGAAGCTTGAAGGTGATCGCTTCGTTTTCCTGTTTGCGTTTGAGAACTCCCATCGAACTTCTCCTTCCAAAGATTCGATTGCCTCAGTTCTTGTAGGGACAGGGAAACGCCAGATCCTCGGTCACCATCACGTTGAATTGGTAACCCGGCCGGATTTCGAGCGTGGCCGGCCGGTTCATGCCATTGCCGATCATCTGCTGGCCCAGAGAACCGAACTGGCCCGATGCGGCCGAGCCGGCCATTTCACTCGCCATTGCCCACTGATTAGGCTGGTAGTAGCCGTATGCTCCGTAGCCGGCGCCGCCGCCAAAGGTGACCATTTGCCCGACCATCTGACCCGCGCTGATCAGGCTCATCAGCGCCGCGGTCCCGAACGTCGCGAGGTAGTGGTTGTTGACCTGGTCGGTGAATCCGGAATAGCCGCTCTGATCCGCGCCCGGCATCTGTGGCAGATCCATGCTCGCGGTGTTGGGGAAGATGAGCCGATGCCACGCGATCCGGACCCGCTGCTGCCCGTATATCGAAGCGTTCGAATATGCCCCGATTAGACGGCTCCCCTGCGGAATAAGAAGCGACCTTCCTGTCGCGCTGTCGAACACGCTCTGGCTCACCTGGGCGAGAATCGGACCTGGCAGATCGGAGTTGATTCCGCTGACCAGAACTGCCGGGATAACGCTGCCCGCCATCACCGTGTACGGCGATGCGGGAGGATGCAGCGTAGCGGCCTTATCGCTCGAGGAATTGGAGTTGGGATTGGCGCCCATCTGACCTTTCGCACTTCCGATTTCGAGCGTCTGCCCACCATGAAAGGCAGCGACCATCTCGGGGGCTTCCAGGGCCTTCATGTACTTGTCTTCCGCCCATTGCGCGTACCGACTCGGAGGTCTCGGCGCGCGCGGCTGAGCGGGCATCTGAACGCTCCCTACAATCGCTGGAGTCACGGCGAAGTTCGGTATCGAGTGACGTTTCGCGCCGTGCGCAGCGAGTTCTTCGACTTCTCCGCGATTCCGCGCCGCCGCGCCGGGGTCGTTGAGAGCCTTCTCGACGCTGGCGTCCGAGCGCGCTCCGGAGGACTGCACGCCCAGCGCGATTGCCACTCCGCCAACCATCGCGACACTAATGAAAACGATTCCGAGCAGGCGGTTGAAACGCCCGCCGCCGGAATGCTCCTGTTCCTGCTCGTCTTGGTCCTGAATCGGCTCTGCGGTTGCCATCGCGATTACCTCGTCCCGCCCGCGTAACGGATCGTCACGCGGTCCTGATCGCGCCCGACTCCGGAAACCAGAATCGCGCCGCTGAAAAGCCGATCGACCACGTAGTAGTTACCCGCTACGCGATAGTTGACCATCTGCGTTCCGCTGCCGGCGTTGACGAGCAGCGCGGGTGCTTCGCTGGTCTTCATCCCGGCGGGCATCTGGATGTAAACGTGCGAGCCGTCGTCGAAGGCGCGAATCGGCTTCCACGGGACATTTCCGCCAGCGACGGTATAGGCGAAGTTGAGTTGCGCGGGCTCAACGCTCGCGACCTTTACGACGTTGTCCGAGTCGCCCGGTCGATCGGCGGCTTCAGGCTTCGCTTTCGCCGCTTCCGAGTCAGCCTCTTTCCTCGCCGTCAGCAGTTCGTCCGGGTAGTAGAACTCGACCTCCTGCATCGCGTGACTTCCGCGAGAACGCAGGGTCATGTGGTAGATGTGTTTGGTCGTGTAAATCGTCAGGTTGGTTTGGATGCCCGCCACTTGCGGCTTCAAGGACAGATGGGGTACCGGATTGCGCGGGTCGCCGGATGCCGCCGGCGTCGCCATCCAGCGCTCCGTGTCGCCCATCGCCACGTCGGTGATCGTCTCGCCGGGCTGAAGCTGGATGTCGGTGGTCCGCAGCGGCTGACACTCGACGATCGGTTCGGGGTCTTCACCGTATGGGTAGAGGGCCAGTTGGGGTGTCTTGTAGAGTGGCCACTTGCCGTCCTGCTGATGCTCTTTGATTGCCGCCCGGACCTCGCTCGGCTGCTGCTCGAGAAGCTGAGCTCCGGTGAGCGGTGCAGGAGTCGCCGCGGGCTCCGGCGGGGCTTCAGTCACGAGATTGAGCGGTGGGGGAGCAGCCGGCGGTTGTGACGCGCAAGCTCCGAGCGTTAGCGCAAGTGCGATGCTGCCTGCGGACCTGATCGATTTCATCGCATTTCCTCCCTTCAGCTTTGCTGCTGAGTCCAGCTGATCTGCGTCACATAGAAGCCGAGCGGATTGATAAGGATCGCGGCGTCTGAATTGGGCGGAACAATCTGGGTTTGCAGCACTGCTTCCCAATGCGTTGGCGTACCGATCTCGACGCCGTTCAGATCGTGCGGAACCTCCGTCCAGCGCACCTGATAGCTCTGCGGCGAAAGCTGAAGAATCGAATCGATCTGAACCGAGACAGTTTGCTTCTCGGCGATCTTGAACGGGTTATGCGTGAAACCTTCCGAGTGATAGTACGCGTCGAGGAATTTGTCCGCCGCGCCCCGAGAGTGCGCGAGCAGAGTATTGAGCATCTGATGCTCGACCTGAGGATCGGTGCTAACCCCGCGCGCGTTGCGGATAAAGGCGCCGACTTCGTATCTTTGCATCCGTGCCGTTACTTCTGGAACTGAGGTTGGAGTTAGAGGTTGAGGGACGGTGAGTGAGTATCCGAGCTTGTCTACTTCAACAACGTACGGGATATAGCGGCTGCGCGCCGCGAGGCGGACGATGCCGCCCGCGAGTATCACAGAGACGACAAGCAGTCCGCCCGCCGCTATCTGCCAGTTGCGTTTGCCGAGGACGAGATCGGCGTATCGCTCATCCCATTCTCGACGGGCTTCGACGTATGGATTTGCCGCCATTTGCATCTCCCGTGCGAATGCCAAAGAGCAGCCAAAGTTCTTGGGCTGCTTTCGTGGATTTGACTGAAGAGCCCAGGAATTCTCATCCTGGGTGCGATTCAGTTCGCTTGTGTTTTCGCGGGGTTCGACGGCCAAGTGATCAGGACTACACGTCCCGTGCTCTTTTGGGGCCGAGACTTTGGCTCTGACTTTGGCTGATCTACCCGACGCTACCGGTCTGAAGAGGTCTGATGACCGCCGGTCAGACAGGAGAGGGTGCCTGACGGTGCTCGAAAAGTTTCGATCGATCTCCATCGTCCCGCGTCATTGCGGGGTTCCTAATCCTGGGGCCGTGGGTTCGAATCCCGCACGGGGCGCTTGGTTTTCCCGCGAATAAATTGAGTTTTTCTTGTTGGCGTCTTCGGATGCGGGGGAAGCGCGGTATTGAGAGAATTCTGGGTGTTTAGGCCCAGCCCGATTCACTAGCGGGGTCGCCGGCTATACGGCTGTGCCACATTATGCGGGGCTCGGTCATGTCCCAAGGCGTCGCTTGATGGAGCAGGCACCGATTGTCCCAGACGAC
>JAJZAG010000014.1 GCA_021799555.1 Deltaproteobacteria bacterium
CTTTACGGTCAACTCACTGTTTTACGATCCTCAAACTTTCAACGTTATCGATTACGCCGGCGGCGCCGAAGACTTGGGCGCGCGACTCATTCGAACAATCGGCGATCCCGAGTTGCGGATGCGCGAAGATCCGGTGCGGATGATGCGCGCCGTGCGCTTCGCCGCCAAACTCGGCTTCGAAATTGAGCCGGCTACCCGCGCCGCAATCGTGACGCATCGCGGGGATCTCGCCAAGGCGTCGGTTCCGCGTCTGGTCGAGGAAACCTATCGCACAGTCGGCCAGCCCGCGTCCGCGCGCGCCGTGGCGCTGATGGACGAGCTTGGACTGCTCGAGGCGCTGTTGCCATTCCTGGCGGAGCACATGAAGCGCCACACCGCAGGCGCGGACCAGTCACCCACACTTCGCAACCTTGCGGCGCTGGGACGAATGATCGAGGGAACTGCCGCGCCCGATCACGCAATTGTGCTCGCCGCGATGACGCTCGACCTGGTGCGCGGCCGCAGCGGCCGCCGCGATGGCTTCGACCTGCTCGCTGAATTGCGCGCGCGGGGTTTTGCGCGCGGCGACACGGAGCGGATGCGGCTAATCCATGACGCATTCGAAAACCTGGCGGCGCCGTCGCGGCGGACCCGGCGCCTGATGCGCCGGCCCTACTTCACTGCCGCGCGCGAATTTTTCGAAGCGCTTGCGCCGACTTACGGGATCGATGCGAGCGCGCTAGCCCGCTATATGGAAAATCCCGACGTATTCCTCGCCCATCGGCCCCGTTCGATTGCCGGCAACGGCACTACCCCGGACGGCAGCGCAGGCCGGCGGCGGCGGCGACGCCGCGGCGGCAGGAGAAATCGGCTCCGTAGTACGCTCGCGGCGACGGCCTCCGACGCAGCGCCGGAACCGTACGATGCGCAAGGCGCGCGGCCCATCGATGATACGGCAGCGCCGGATTTCGTTTCGCGGGCCAGCAAGCCGCACCCGTAGCGTTTCGTAACGGCTGGCGGTTTAGAAGTTCCGCTTGTCGTCGGGCAGTTCGATTCCGGCGCTCCTTGCGGATTCGAGCGCCGCCGAGCGGAAAATCCCATGCGCCATCGTCGAGATTTCGCCGTCGGCGCGCGCCTGATAAATTTTCGCGCGCGCCGCGTGAGCGGAGGCGTCGGCGGGAGCGGCAGCGACGGCCCAATCCGCCAGATGCGCGGCGATCGCAAGATCGCCCGCGCCCAACTTTTCGAGCGCGCGGGCGACAAGCTTGTCCACTCCGCCTGCAAGCGTCGCGATCTCACGTGCACGAGCGGTTTCGGTCGCGGGCTTCAAATTCGACGCAACACCGTCGTACCATCCGCCCTCAAGCCGCCAAATATTGCGAACTATAAATTCCGGCTCGTCGTAAATCGGCTGCAGATACGGTTTATCGATAAGGTTGCCGGGAGGCTTGACCGAATGGATCACCTCATCGAGTGTTGCGCCCGCGTTCATCATCGCAATCGTCTGATCGTACAGGCTCTGCAGATAATCCGCAGTGTCGTTAAGCACGCGCCGGATGCGCGTCGCGCCAAAAACCGGATAGCCGTGACCGGGGAGCAGAACCTCGGCATTAAGCTTGGCCATCGCGCGCAGCGCCGCCGCCCACTCGCGCGCGTAGCGCTGCGCCTTCTGCGGATTGCCCGCGTTAGGCGCGGCCCAGATGACCAAATCGCCGGTGCATAGCACCTTGCGCTGCGCAATGAACACCCAGCAGTGATCGTCGGTCTCGCCGCGCGCATGATGGCATTCGAATTTGTGGTCGCCCGCGACTACGTTCAATTGATTGTCGAAATAGGTGTCGGGATAAACGTACTCGCCCGGAAATGACGACGGGCGGCTGAACTGGCGAGTGTTGATTACGTTGTTGTAGCCTTGGGTACGTTTGTACCGGTCGAACCGCGCCGCAACGTTTTTTTGACCTACGATGCGGGGGCGGGCGAGGTTGCGGCTGCGCGCTTCCTCGAGGATCGCCGGAGTGCCGCATGCGTGATCGACGTGTCCGTGCGTATAGATCACGTTGCTGACGCGCTCGGCCGAAAACTTGCGCACCAGCTCGAGCGTCGCACTCTGGTTGAAGTACGCGCCCGTATCGATCATCGCCAACCCTTCGCGGGTCTTGACCGCCGTAACGTTGGCGAACCATCGATAGAACATCACCCCGTCGGCGACTTCCTCGTACTCGCCGGTCGGCGTCAGCGGATGCGACTGGCGGGTGGCGATGTCGCCGTTGAAAAGTCTTTCGGCCTGGTCTCTTATCGCACCCATCGGATTTTTGATCGCCTTCGGATGACCGCGCCAATTATCGATCGCGCGCGCGCAATGGCGCAACCAACCGTCGCGCGCACACCGAAGCATGCTCGCTTGGGCCGGCGAGGCATGTATGTTAGCGAGATGGACTTGCGCGCAATGACCTTCGAGCATTTGCGGGAGTGGACCGCGCCGCCAATATTCTGCGATGAGTGAAAGCCTGCTCCTATACCTCGCCGTGATATTCGCCGGCTCGCTCATTGGCGGCGTGCTGCCGCTCGGGCGCAACTGGTCGCGCCACAATTTGCTCATCCCGGTCAGCTTTTCGGGGGGCATTCTGCTCGGGGCGGCGTTCTTCGACATGATTCCCGAAAGCGCGCCGTTGCTTGGGCGATGGCTCGGATGGCCGTTGCTCGCAGGCTTTCTGACCATCTTTGTCCTCGAGCAGTTCGTCCTGGTACATCCGTACCCCGAGCATCCCGGTCCCCACGGCCATGCACATCACATTCACCTGGGCGTCACTGCTTACGCGGGACTATCGTTTCACAGTTTGCTCGACGGGCTTGCCATCAGCTCGACTTACAACAAGCCGGGGCTCGGAAGCGTGGTGCTGCTCGCGGTGCTGTTCCACAAGATTCCCGACGCATTCGCTCTTTCGAGTTTGTTGATCCTCGACCGATGGTCTCCGCGGTCGATTTTGGGATGGATGACCGTCTTCGCGTTTTCGACGCCGATCGGCGCGCTTGTGACCTGGCTCGCGCTGACCGATGCGAACAACGCTATCGTGGGCGCTGCGATCGCGCTTTCGGCGGGAACGTTCCTTGCGGTTGCGACTTCAGACATCCTTCCGCAGCTCAGGCGTGTGAACCATCAGCGATTCTGGCCGTTGGCCGCACTGTTCGTGGGAGTTGGGATTAGCTGGCTTGGGCGGGTGATCGCGGGCTAGTCGTCAGGTTCGTTCTTCCATTCTTCCGGATAGAGCAGGAGCAATTCCTGGCCAAGCGAGCGCACCAGGAAGCGCTGCGTCTCGGCGATTGCGCGTTCGAGCGCACGGCCGCCGACGAGCCAATGCCCGCGCCCCGCGATTTTCGCGAAGGTAGCACCGATCGATTTGGCAAGCGCTTCGCTTTTATCGAGCGGAGCAAAGACATCGGAATCACCCGCGACAATTAGTCGCGGCGCGGCGGCGGGCGCAAACGCAATCTCACCGCGTGCGATGTCGGAAACAAGCTTTGCGCTCTCCGGCGCCATCATGCGGATTATGGCGTCGCGCTGGAAAGGATCGGCGTCGGCGACGAACTCGAACAGCTTGCGTCCGCGTGGAGGACCGATCACGCCGCGCCGCCAGATCGAAAATCGGGCGGCAAGTCCGGTACTGAGTCGCGATTTGAAGCCGGGTAGCAGCGGCGCGTACGCGACCGCGGCCCTCACCTCGGCCCGTTCGGCGAGCTTCAGCGCCGCGAGCCCGCCGGCGCCGTGGCCAAGAATGATCGCGCCGCGCCCGAGCGCGTCAAGCGCTTGGCCGGAAAGTGCGAGCAAGTCTGAGAATGAAAATTCCGACTGTGCGCGCGCGCTTTCCATTTCCGCGGTGACACGCAAGTCGGGCGCATAGACTTCCCATCCGATCGTGGCCAGGTAACCGCGCACGACCGCCAGATGGCGCACGGAGCTGAAAAGGTCCGGCAGCAGGATGATCGGCCACGCGAACTTGAGCGGCTCGGGCCGCTCGACCGCACAGGGGAATCGGCCAAGTAATTCTTCCATCGAGGCCTATGCGGCGCGCGTCTGTCGCGCAAGCATCCGCGCGAACCGAAACGTGGGAAACGCGGCGCCGTCGAGCGTCATCTGGCCCAGACGCGCCATTTCGAGCGCAGCCCACGGTTCGCGCTGCGCGACGAGGTGCGCTGCGCGCATCATCGGGTCGTGCGTAAGCGCCCGGGAAGTCCGTACGCTCGCATTGTAATAGGACATCAGCAATCGGTCGCGGCGCAGCGCATATTCGTTCATCGCGGCTGCTCCGATCACGCGGCCGCTCCGCGCGGAGAACCATCCGGGCGCGAGCTCACCGATAATTTCCGCACTCATCAGAGCAAGCGAGTGCCCCTGCCCGAAGAGGGGATCAACGTGCAGTCCCGCGTCCCCGGCCAGCAATGCTCCCTCTGCAACCGGCTTGCGATAGGTGTTAAGCAGCAGTCCGGACGAATAAATCCTGCCGGCGATACGGCCTCCCGCGACAAGTGAGCCTACGGCTAAAGAGCGCGACAATTCGCGACGCAGATTTCCTTCCAGATTGGTCCGGAACGAGCGCATCGCGGCCGCCTCAAAGGCGACCGCGGCGACGGCGCGGCCGTTCTCGCATCGGCACAAAATCGCGCCCTGGCCGGGCGCCGCGTCGAGTTCGGTGACCAAGTCGTCGCCGTAGTGCGCGGTGCCGATATTTTCGAAGTAAGCGTAGTAATAAGCGCGCGCGCAGGGAACTTCGGTCCGCTCGAAAGCGCCGAGCCGCGCCTCGGCGATTCTCGCAACCGTGCTACGCATCCCGTCAGCGCCGACGACCAACGGAGCGTGAAATTCATGGCGTCCGGCACCATCCTCACCGCGAATTCCCGCGACCGCTCCGTCTTCGATAACGAGGTCGGTGACCCTGAAGCGCTCGCGGACCACCGCGCCGGACGCGCGCGCGAGCGCAACCATCGCAGCGTCCATCGCCGTCCGTCCGAGGCAAAACCCGCGCAGGTCCTCGTTCTCAGAGCGGAGATCAACCGCGTAATCGTAGCCTTGTCCGAGGACGCGCATCCGTTCGTAACGGTGCGCCCCCGCGCGTTCGAGATGCTCGAGTGCGCCGAGGCGCTCGAGCACGCGCCTGCCACCCGCCAGCACGATATGGGTGGAAATAGTGTCGGAAGGAAACGCAGCCTTATCAACAAGCAGAGTCTTGAGGCCGCGGCGTGAGAGCATGATCGCAACTGCGCTTCCCGCGACACGGGCGCCGACAACGATAGCGTCAAAGCTGGAACTTTGCGGCTCGGGATGGCTCATCGGGTCGGTCGCGCGGACACGCAACTATCGCGGACTTTAGGAGCGGCGCTTGATAGACGCAAGACCGGATCGGAATAGGGTGGGGCGGCGGCCCACGCGAGCGTCAGGAATTTCGCGTGTGAGCCGTTAGCAATAAGCGGTTGCTCTACGCAGCGATCACCAACGGTGACTGCATCATCACCGCTTCGGCCCGATCGCCCTAAACCATCGCGCCGTCTGTCGGATTCATGTTGGTCGGCTCGCGGCTCGTCATCGTGCGCTTCGCTAATCCATGCTCCGGCTTCCTCGCACGGAGGATTTTCACCGGCAAGTCATCGGCCATGCCGGGCACACAAAAGAAACGGCGCACACGCCAGAGCACGCCGTCTTAATCGTGTAGTCTTTGGAATTTTTTTCTTTAATAGCCCTGCGCGCCGCCCGCAGTGGCGGGTGCGAGATCGGCGTATCGCGTAGGCGGTGTCCACGGCGTCGCCAGCGCGTCGAAGCCCGCGAACAGGTCCTCGATATCCGGCACCTTGGCCGTCGTGCGGATCATCTCGCGCACCATCACCGGCTGATCGACGATCCGCTGCCGCAGCATCGCGCGCAGCGAGCGCTCGATTAGCGCATCCACCGCTCGTTTTCCCGGAATTTCCTTGCCGTCTTCTGTGAGCAGCGTGCGGGCCGATATTTCCGACAGCGCCGTCCGCAAATATTCGACGTGCGGCGCTTCGTCGGAGCGGATGAAGCGGACCAGGTCGGCTGCTTGCTTGGGCGCATCCGATACTTCCGGGTCGGAGAGGATTTCCTCAGCCCATTGGAAAGTCGCGGCGGCGAAGACTTCGATTGCGAGCACGTTGACCATAAAGCGGAGCAGCCTCTCCACCGGCGCGCCCAGCTCGGGGAACATGGCAGGCGGCTCGCCGGTGCGCCGCGCGATAATCGCCGCGAAAATCTCGGGCGAGACTTCCGGATTCGACAGCGCGGCGTCGCGCGCCGCCTCCCACATCTGCCGATGTCCTCCCTCTTCGGTCCATCCGGCCTCGTCGCGTGCGTGCGCCTCGAATAGTCCGGCGGTCAAATGTGCGAGCGCTGTGCCGCCGGTGTCTTCCTTGATGAACGACTTAAGCGGCGGAACCGGCAAGTCGCGGATCTGCGCGCCGAAACCCTCGATAATCGCGATCTCGGTGAGCGATCGCACCATCGGCTCGCGCACACCCATCCGCAGCAGATACTTCGCCTGCGCGACATTGGGCACCCGCGGCGAAACGGTATCGGCGGGAATCTCGACCAGCGGCATCCCCGAGGTCGCGATATGTTGCTCCTGCCACGCCTTGATTGCCGGCACCCGCCATAGCGTTCGCGGCGAAACGTACTTGCCGTCGGCGTCAAAGCCGCCGTGACACTTCACGCCCTTTACCACCAGCCGTTCTTTGACCGGATGATTTGAAAGAATTTCAGCTTCGCTGAACGAGAGCCTTGATTCATGCGGCATGGCGGCTTGACCTCTGCTGTAGCGCGGCGCTGCAAACGCCACGAATCCCTAACATACGTTAGGGGCTTTCGCGGAGTCAATCCGGTTCGCCTTGCTGCGCTACTGCTCCGGCATGAACAGTTGCCAACCGAAATTATGAAACTTTGAAACCGAACTGGTAACCGAATACTGGTTCATCGGGCTGTTGGCTGCCGGTAATCCCACGTCGGCGAGCAAATAGTCTCCGCCGGACTCCGGCGTCTCCACAGTCGCCGCAGGCGTACCGGTGAGTCCGCTGAATGTGGTCGTGTTCTCACCGCTCTCGGGAGATTCAGAGCCGCCACCGTTAAACACGTCGAGAAGAACCCCCTCGGCGGGCGAGTTGGCGGGCGCCGCGCTCGGAATGAACCGCGCGGATGCCAGGATGAGCTGTCAGTATCCGCTCGCAGATATGTCGCGCCTTGCCCGCGCAGGGTCAACACCGCGACGGTCAAGAGGCCCGAAATGGCGCGCGTCTGTTGCTGACCGCTGGCGCCGCGCGGGTCTTTTGCCTCTTTTGCAGCGCAAGAATACGGTACACTGCAATATCGGTCGATGAGCGCCACGCCCAAACCGCAGCCTCAAGCGATTGAGCAGCAGACGCCCGAAGCGCATGAGTTCTCGAGCGCGCGCAAGTGGACTATTGCGGTCTCGGTGATGCTCGGCACCGTGCTCGAAGTGCTCGATAGCTCGATCGTCAACGTCTCTCTGCCGCACATGCAGGGGAGCTTTTCGGCGAGCGTCGATGAAATCGCGTGGGTCGTCACCAGCTATCTGGTCGCCGCCGGAATCATGATCCCGATGACGAGCTGGATCGCCGAGCGCTTCGGCCGCAAACGCTACTTCGTGATTTCGATCACGACGTTCGTGATCGCGTCGGCGCTGTGCGGCGTCGCGCAGTCGCTCAATCAAATCGTCCTGTTCCGCCTGGCGCAGGGTGCGGCCGGCGCCGCGATGATGCCGCTGTCGCAGGCGATCCTGATGGAAACGTTTCCGCCGCGCGAGCAGGCGCTCGCGATGGCGGTGTGGGGAATCGGGATGATGGTCGCGCCGATCATGGGACCCACCGTCGGCGGCTATATTACCGATGCATGGAGCTGGCGCTGGAACTTTTATATCAACGTCCCGATCGGCACCGCCGCCGCATTTATGGTGTGGCGCTTCGTCGATGACCCCGCGTACATGAAGGAACGTCGTGCACGGCGAATCGATTTTCTCGGCATCCTCTGCCTGTTCATCACGCTCGGGCTGGGCGAAATCGTGCTTGATCGCGGCGAGCGCGCCGACTGGTTCCAGAGCCCGTGGGTAGTTTACTCGACAACCGCCTGCATCGTCTCGCTCATCGTGCTCATCTATCACGAGCTTCACACCAGCGACCCCGTCGTCGATTTGAGCATCCTGGAGGACCGCCGCTTCACGCTGCCGGTCACGCTGGTGATCTTCCTGACCTTCACGCTTTACGGGACGGGGATTCTTAACCCGATCTTTCTCCAGGAACTGCTCGGCTACACCGCCTCAAAGGCGGGGCTGGTGATGGCACCGCGCGGGATTGGCACGATGTTCGCCATGCTCATCCTGGGCGCGCTGGCGCGGCGCGGAGTCGATATTCGTCCGCTGGTCGGAATTGGATTCGTCCTGGTCGGCTTCGCGATGTGGTCGATGGCGGGGCTTAACCTGCAATCCGACATTTTCCGCATTGTATGGCCCACCGTCGTCCAGGGCGTCGGCACCGGGTTGGTTTTCCCCGGGTTGTCGGCGGCCGCACTTTCCTCGATGGAGAAATTCAAGATGCAACGCGCGGCGAGCCTCTACGCGGTCACGCGCAACCTGGGCGCCGCGATTGGGACTTCGTATCTGACCACCCTGCTCATCCATCGCCAGCAGGTCCGCCAGAGTTACCTCGTCGAGCATGTTTCGATCTTCACGCTACCAAATCTCAGGCTTCCTGGCGCACGGGGGATGGATCTGATGCATCAGTTCACGATGGGCCAGACGCGCGGAATGGCGATGATCTACGGGATGCTGCAACGAGAGGCGATGATGCTGTCGTTCAACGACATTTACCGGCTGCTGGCCGGTCTGATGATCGCGCTGGTCCCGACGTTCTTCTTCCTCCAGCGCGACCGCCGCAACCTACCCGTCGCCGAGCATTGAGCGGCGCTAGCCGCCGCGATCGCCAATAGCATCCTGGGGACGACTTCGTTTTCCGCGCTGAAAGTGACTACGAGTCGGCGGCAGAGGTCGCTCAAACGAGCTTGGGCACGACCTTATCGGTGAAGGCAAGAAAAGTCTCGTGACTTAGCGGCGCGCCAATAAGATATTCGAAGCCGAGCTCGTCACGGATACCTGCGATTCGGTCGGTTACACGCTCCGGGGTGCCGTGAATCACGACCGAATCGACGTACCAATCGAGCGGGTTGCCGGCATGACTTAAGACCTTTGGGTCGATATAGCTGTCGAGCAGCCATTTCGCGCCCTGCCGCGCGATCCGCTCAGCCTCGGCATCGGTCGAGGCTATCGCCAGCAATCGCGCCATCGGCGTCTCGCGCCCGGTCGCGGAATGACCTGCGTCCGTAAGCGCGGCCAGGTAGTTGCGGCGCGCTGCGCCCATTTGGGCGTCCGTCGCATGCGGTCCCATCAGGACCGAATAACCGCGCGACGCGGCCCAGGCGAAAGACGCCGGCGATCCGGCCGCAACAAAAACCGGTGGATGGGGCTGCTGAAGCGGCTTGGGCAAAACTTCGACATCCTCGAATGAGAAGTAGCGGCCTGTATGGGACAAGCGATCGCTGCGCCATGCTTTGAGCACTACTTCGACCGTTTCATGGAAGCGCGCCGCGCTTTCCTCCATCGTCACACCGAAGGCTTTGAACTCATTGCGGTCGAATCCGCGCCCCGCGCCCCAATTGACCCGCCCGCCCGACAGGATATCGAGCAGCGCAATGTCTTCGGCCAGCCGCAGGGGATTGTAGAATGCCGCCAGCGTCACGCCGGTGCCAATTCGGAGCCGCCTGGTTCGCGACGCCGCATAAGCGCCCATCACTGGAATGGAAGGGCATACGCTGTAATCGTTGAAATGATGCTCGGTGATCCAGACCGCGTCGTAACCGCCCTGGTCCATAATCGCGATCCGTTCCAGCGCCCGCGCATAGACGATCGGGATAGGCTGGCGTCGTCCCGGCCAACTGAAGAACTGGAGAATTCCAAGTTTCATTATCGATGCCGGCAGAGCGCCGATCTGGTCGCACTCATCCGCGCAGCCAATTGCCGCTGTTCAGCCTCCGCTGTATGTAGCATCGGCAGACACCAGATCAAAACGAACGGCGAGCGACGATTCGCTGATTGGATGCGTCAGGCGGCGCGCGATGACGCCGCGAGCGCACCCGAACCGAAACGTTCTTTGAGCGCGGCCTCGGCCTCGGCGATCACCTCGCGGACGATCTGGCCGGCAGGCTTGATCGAGTTGATCAGGCCCGCGCTTTGCCCGCACGCCATCCCGCCTTCTTCGATCTTGCCTTCGTAGCGCGCTTTCTCGGCCAGCGGAAATCCGTACTCGACCGACTGGATCGGGAACGGCTTGATCTCGGCCTCGCGACCAATCCATGAGTCGGTGAACTTGTTGCGGATGAGCCGGCAGGGCTTGCCTGAATGGCATCGCGTGATGGTGGTGCCTTCTTCGTCGATCTCGACGATCTTGTTCTTGTAGTTGGCGTGCGCGTAGGCCTCGACCGAGGCGACGAAGCGGCTGCCCATCCATACGCCCTGCGCGCCCAGTGCGAGCGCGGCAAGAAGTCCGCGTCCGTCGGCGAGTCCTCCGGCGGCGAGCACCGGCACCCGGACCGCATCGACGATCTGCGGCACCAACGTCATCGTGCCTATGCGTCCGGTATGGCCTCCCGCCTCATGGCCCTGTGCCACTATCACATCGACGCCGGAGGCTTCGAGCCGCCGCGCCTGCTTGACGTTGCCGCACAGCGACATCACGACAACGCCGGCCCGATGCGCCTGCGGGACGATTCCAGCAGGATTGCCAAGGCCTGAAACAATGACCGGGATGTTCTCGGCGAAGGTGATGTCGATGAGGCGCTGCACGTTCGAGGCGTAGCGCACAACGGTCGCGTTTTTCGGATCGGCCTTGACCTCGGCGAAAAGTATATCGACGCCGAATGGACGGTCGGTCATATCGCGGCATCGATGGATTTGCTCGGTTAATTCTCGCGCGCTCATCGATCCCGACCCGATGCATCCGAGGCCGCCCGCGTTCGAGACCGCGGCGGCGAGTTCCGCATGCGCCACAAAGCCCATCCCCGCTTGAAAGACGGGATATTTGATGCCGAGCCGCCTGACGATCGGGGTCTCAAAGCACGCGTCGAGAGCCATTAGAGCACCTCATTTGTATGCCGACACGCTGTCGGCGGATGTGTCAAAAAAGGTCACGTGGCCCTTTCCTTGTCAAGTGACAATCGCGCAATTAATCGATTGTTCAATGTTGCTCCATCATGGCGCGCGCGCTAAACCAGAATGCGTTCGGTGCGTTCAGGTAGCCGTTGGCCTGGTAACGTCGCACGGCGCGAGACGACTCAATTGCACCGTTTCGATTGGGCCGTCCCCACCGTGCGCTTGCTCCATCGTGCCGCCGCTTCGGATGAGGGGATTGTGGCTGGCGGTTGCGGATTGCCGAGCGCGGGCTGATGGTCTCGTGGAAGAACCGCTGCGCATGACGCGGGATGGTTACGATGCAATTGGTAGAACCAATTCCGCGGGTCGCCGAGGCCCGCAGCCTTCGTATCGATTGCACCAGCGGCGTCGCCGTTGGCTGAGTGATAAGACGGCGGAGCAGCAGATGAGTTTCGCTGACACCGCCAAAGTTTCCGTTCGCTGCACCGCTCAACTCAACATTCATCCTGGAATGGGTTTCGCGCATCGTCGCACCAGCCGCCGCGCGCGGGGGATTGCGTCCGGCGGATTGCGATGCGCGAATCGAGAGAACCAGGGAGGTTAGCCTGTGCGAAGTGGTCCGCTCGTTCATAGACGCGCCCAGGTCTCGAGACTCGCTTACGGCACGCCAACTCCGCTCGAACGGCTCGCATCGCTGGCGCCGCTCGGGACGCCGCGGCCCTTCTCGCGGCGGGTCCGCGCGCCGCAAAAGGAGGCGCAGGAATTCGAGCCGGTACGGCTCAATCTCGGTAGCAGGCTGCCGATCAATCTGCGCAACTTCCTGACCCGGCAGCTCGGCGCGATCGCGCGAATCGAAGAGGACGTGATTATCGCTCTCAAGCCCCGCTCGAGCGAGACGCTCATCCGCGAGCTGGCCCGCGCGATCCGCCGCTTTTCCGCCGAACGCGCGCGTGAACCGTGGTCTGAATTCACAATCCAGCTCGAGCGCCTCGAACACGAGTTCTTCGGCCCCCACGCCGACGCGCGCACGCCCGTCGTGCTGTGCCTGCGATGCGCCTGTATCGGAACCGGCGCACTCGAGCAGCACTGCGGTCCGAATTGCCTCGCCGTCGATCTCGGCGCCGCCGTCAAAGCCGACCGCCTCGAACGCGGCCCGAGCGCCCCCGGCGCGAATGCGATGCATCGCGCGGTCGAGAGCTTCCGCGCCGCGCGCGAGTCCGCCGGCCTCGAGCATCACGACCTCGATTGCTACGTGGCGGGCGCGCAGGTGATTTTCACCTGGCATCCGCTGCCCGCGGGCCACTGATCCGCATACGCCGACCACCTCGGCGCGTTGTCTGATCCCTCGCCCGGTTCGGGAGACGTAAGGTGAGGGTTCTCGCTCAGCGCGGCGCGCAAGCGCCGCGCGATTACGAACTCGTCCACGGAGCGGCGCCCACCGCCGGCACGATCGCAAATTGTCACCCGGAATTTGAAGCGCGCAGCAGCAAATGATGCCGCGCAAATCGGACCCTCATCTAACTTCTCCCAAAATTCGGGAGAGGGAGAACCGCCGGTTGAGCGACTGCTATCAGGGCCTCGCGGCCGCATCCTGATTTTCAAAAACAAACCTTAGATTCAGCTTGTCCGCGATCAAAACAAGCATTCTTCATCAAATAATCAGATATGTTCCCCTTGACATAAAGCGAAAATAAAGCGAAACTCTCACTGCGAACGATGAATTCTCTGGCTACATTGCCGATACTGGCTGAGACGCTGGTTCCCGATGAGTCTGCACGCGGGGTCGAGTTTATCGAGATGCCGGTGCATCGGATTTTGAACCGATGCGACAGCCCGCGGATGCCGTTTCGATGGACTATCAACCCTTATCGGGGCTGCGAGTTTGGGTGCGTTTACTGCTACGCGCGCTACACGCACGAATTCCTGGAACTGCGCGATCCGATGGATTTCGAACGGAGGATCTTCGTCAAGCGGATGGCGGCCGAAGTGCTGGCGCGCACCCTATCGCGAACGCCGATCGGCACCGACCAGATTGCGATCGGGACGGCAACCGACCCATATCAACCGGCCGAGAGGAAGTTCAAGCTGACGCGCTCGATGCTCGAGGTCTTCGCGCGGCTCTCGGGGCTCAATCTTTCGATCACGACCAAGTCGGCGCTGATCGCGCGCGACCTTGACCTTATCCTCGCGATCAACCGGCGCTCGAAAATCCAGGTGAACTTTTCGCTGATCACGCTTAACCGCCGCCTGCAGCGAATCCTTGAGCCGCGCGCTCCACGCCCGGGCCTGCGCCTGCGTGCGCTGAACCTGCTTGCGCGCGCCGGGATCAAGTGCAACGTGCTGATGATGCCGATGATACCGGGGCTGACCGACGCGCCCGCCGCGATAGAAGGAATAATCCGGATGGCGCGCAAGGCGGGTGCCGACGGGGTGTGGTGGCGGACGATGTTTTTGCGTTCGGCGGCGGCCAAGCGGTTTATTCCGTTCGTACGCGAGAATTTTCCGGACCTGGCGGACGGAATCGACGCGCTCTACTCGAACTCGGGTTACGCACCGGCTGCGTATGACGATCGGATGCGCGGGCTGTTCGATCGGCTGCGGCGTCGCTACGGCTTTCCAGTCGCACATGAAGACGACGGCGCACCGCTTCAACCACCGCAGGACCACCGATCTACACAACTCGAACTTTCGATCTGACAGGCCTTTCCAAAAGCCCTATCGAAAAGCCGGCGCGATGCGTGCCCGGTGCCACGGCTTCCGTTCGTCAACGCTAGCACGATGACTCCCGGCGCTGCGCCACCGAGTCTGCGCACAGATCAGCCAAAATCCAGCAAGCAGATTTTCGATGCTTCGTAATGCATCGAAAATGAGCGAGCGCATTATCGGACGTGTCTACGCTATTTAGCACAAATAAAAGAAATTCTACGGAAACTAGAACTCTAATATGTTTTCAGACGCTATAATTGCAACAACTAATTCTATCAATTAACTTGCCTGTCCATATGATTCGGCCGGTCCGTTTTACCGAGATCGATAGTGCCGCATGTATCGGAGCGTTTGATCGTGTCAGGGGAGGGATTTAGGTGATCCGGTTGCAATCTCGATTTATCCGTGCGTTGGCGGTTGCAGCGGGATGCAGCGCGCTATTGGCGCTCGTCCGGCCGTTGGAAAGGCGCCTCGGAAGCGCCACGTTATCCCCGGCAGTGGCGCGAGGCGGATGCAGCTCAGGGGCGAACCCGCGAATCCAGCGCAGTTACGCGAGACTGCCTCTTGCTTTCGAGCAAAATCGCGGACAGGCCGACCCACGCGTTAGATATCTTGCGCACGGCAATGGCTACGGTCTGGCGTTGACTGAGCGCGAGGCGATCCTGACTCTAGCCGAATCAGCGCCGTGGATAAGCGCTGCTCCAGCGTCGAGCGGCGGGAATCGGCGCATGAAAGCGCCGAGGATCACGGCAGTGCGATGGGCGAAGCTCGGCGTTAAGCTCGAGCACGCGAAGCAGCGTCTGAGAATCGCCGGGGCGAAGCTGATGCCCGGCACGATGAATTATCTGCTCGGCAACGATCCCAGGAAATGGCGCACGGGAATACCGACTTTCTCTCAGGTCTGCTATCTGGGAGTTTATCCCGGCATCGACCTAATCTATTACGGAAATCAGGGACGGCTCGAATTTGACCTCAAGCTGGCGCCGGGCGCGGACCCGCGCGCGATCAGGTTGGGGATCGAGGGCGCAAGCGGCGTCGAGGTTAATCAGAGCGGCGATTTGGTGATGCATCTTGGCCGCCGCGCTATCACGATGCTCAAGCCAGTTGCCTACCAGGAATTGCGCGGAAAGCGTATCGCGATTACAGCGAGCTATCGCAAGATGGGGAAAAATCAAGTCGGGATCGCGGTCGCCAAATACGACCGCAAGCTCGCGCTCATAATTGATCCGTGCGTAATGTTTTCAACTTATTTCGGCCAGGGCTTCGCGGACGCGCAGGCGGTCGCGGTCAGTCCGGGCGGTCAGGCGGTGATCGCGGGATTCACGGCGGGACCGCTTGTCAGTAGTCCGATTCAGACTACGACCGGAGCGTTTAACGGCGTCGAGGGAGGAATAACCAATCCGTTCGTGACTGAGTTTTCGAAGGACGGTTCCTCGCTGGTGTATTCGACTATGTTCGGCGGCACGATCGGTCCGACCGGAGCGGGCAGCAACATCGACCAGGCGCACGGCGTCGCGATCGATTCGACGGGCAAGATCTACGTGACCGGAATCACCGATGCATCGGATTTTCCGACCACCGGAACCAGCATCGTTGGCGGAACTTCGCTTAATCAGGGCAACAACAATACCAACTTCGACGCGTTTGCGACCGCGCTCGATCCATCGAAAGCCGGCGACGGCACGCCGCTCGATCAGGTTCCGTGGAGCACATATCTGGGCGGCGACGCCTCCGATATCGGCTACGGGATCGCGGTCGATTCGGCGGGAGCCGTCTATGTAGCCGGACAGACTCACTCGACCAACTTCCCGACATCGGCGGGCGTCGCCTATCAGGCGTCGAATCTATCCGGCGGAAAGGCGCCAGCCGGATTTCTCACCAAGCTGGTCATTAGCTCCGGGGCAATCACCGCGGCGTATTCCACTTACGTGAGCGCCGCAGTTCCCGTCACGAACGCGGGAACCGGCCAGACATTGCGGAGCGTCGCCGTCGATGGGGCCGGCAATGCGTACGTGGCGGGAGGATCGGGCGACGGATTTACTGCGAACAATGGAACCTTCAGCGGCACGTTTGACGCGTTCGCGGCGCGCTTCGATACGACGCTGACCGGCGCCGGCTCGCTAATCTGGTCCTCGCTAATCGGCGGCAGCTCGATGACCTCCGCGCGTAGTATCGCACTCGAGCAGGGTTGCGCCTCGAACTGCGACGCGTATATCGCCGGCACGACATTTTCCAGCGATCTGCCGGTGACCGGCGGCGCCGCGCAGACAACCTTCGCCGCAAGTCAGGACGGATTCGTCGCCAAGCTTGCGGCGGCCGGTGGCGCAACTGACTACCTCAGTTACCTCGGCGGCGAGGGTGTTAATCTCGCATCGGGGATCGCAGTTGATTCCGCCGGCGACGCGTTTGTGTCCGGCATCACGAGTTCCCCCGTCTTTCCGATCGCCAATGAAATCCAGTCCGAGCTCGGCGGTCCGGCGGGCGCGCTGTTCACTAACAGCGCGGGCAGTACATTTTCGGCGACCGGATGGAGCGCGGCCAACGGATCGATTCCGCAACGCGGGATCGACCATGTAACAACCGGTACGAATTCGGAGATCATCTTCGCGGCCAGCCCAGCCGGGCTGTTCACCAGTACCGACAGCGGCGCTAGCTTTCAGCAGGCTACCGCGACCGGCCTTGCCGGACGGATATATTCGGTGGGCGCCAATACCAACGGAACCGGCACCGCGCTCGTGGTCGGCACCGATCAGGGACTGTTCTTGAGCACCGACGAAGGAGCGGCCTTCACGCATCTCACCGCCACGATCGGCAGCCGGCAGGTGTTCGTCGCCGGCGTCGAGCACGGCACGCTGGACACTATCCTCGTCGGCACCAACGACGGCCTGTTCATCAGCGAAGATCAAGGCGCCACCTTCACCGAGGCCAGCGGGCTGCCTGCAAACACCAAAGTGTTTGACGGCAATGCGGATAACAATAGTTGCGCAACCGTTTCGGGAGTGACAACCTGCACGCTTTATGTCGGCACCGATCGTGGGATATTCAAGGGCAGTCTGGCGAGCGACACCGAAGCTGTCGCGCTGAGCGCAACCTCGATGGCGTTTGCGCCGGTGCTCTCGATGGCGATCGACACGACAACTGTTCCCAGCAAAATCTACGCGGGCGTGTTGGGCGGCAACGGAGTAGTGACCAGCACCGACGGTTTCGCGTCGGTTCAATTCCCCGCCTTGCCGGAACTCGACGCCTCGGTTTATGCGATCGATGTGGACAAAAATACCACTCCGGCCACCGCCTATGCGGGCGCGATCGCGGGCGGCGTAGGCAGCCTGTTGGTCAGCAGCGACGGCGGGCTTACGTTTACGCCAGTTTCGAACATGCGCCAGCCGGGCGCGGTCGCACCGGTGTGGGATGATCATACTACGGGCGCGATCTTCGCCGGCTCGTACCAGATGGAAGATGCGTTCGTCACCGAATTCGACCCGACGGGATCGACGATTCCGTTTTCGACTTACCTTGGCGGCGCGAGCTTCGACAAAGCGACTGGAATCGCGCTTGATTCTTCAGGCGAGATTTATGTGGGCGGCATCACCTATTCCGCCAACTTCCCGACCACAGGCGGCGTCTTCGAGCAGACTTACCCTAACGGCGCGTTCGTCAGCTCGTTCCTGACCAAGATAAATCCGCTCGCCGCCTGCGCGACGCCCTCCGCCACCGGCACGCCAACCGCATCGGCAACGCAAACCGCCACCGGCACATCGACCTCGACGCCAACCGGCTCCGCGACGCCGACCGCGTCCGCTACGGTTTCGGCAACTCAGACGCCGACCATTACTCCGACTGCGACGATCGCAGTGACTGCCACATCAACAGCCACACCAACTCCTTTGCCCGCGGCGCTCAAGGCCAAGCCGCTCGCGATCAACTTCGGCACAATCAAGCTCGGCTCGGCGAGCAAGCCGGTCAATCTCGCGCTCCTCGATGCGAGGAACAGGAAGCAGGACGCGCCGCTGGATATCACCTCCATCCAATCCAACTCCACCGAGTTTTCTCCGGCACAAAATTGCCTTGGCCAACTCGCCGCAGGCGGCAATTGTAAGGTTGCGATCGTCTTCAGGCCGACGCGCGCCGGCCTTCGCACCGCGCAGCTCGTTATCGCGAGCAACGCAAACGATCCGTCGATCATGGTTAATCTGCGGGGCACGGGCAAAGCGCCGAAGGTCAAAAAGACTCCCACGCCGACTCCAACGCGCACCGCGACTCCGACCCCGACGACGACTGCGACCGTATCCGCGACTCCAACTTCGACGCCGAGCGCAACCGGTACACCTACCTCGACGCCGACGAGCACGGCCTCGCATACACCGACGCCGACCGCAACGCGGACTATAAGCGGAACGCCAACTCCGACCGCAACGGCGTCGGCCACCGCGACCGCGACCGGAACGCCAACGCCGACCGCTACGGCGACCCCGGCGCCGGCGTTCAGTTTCTCGGTCCCGGCGCAATTGCCGTCGGTGCCGGCAGCCTCGACGTATTCCTTTTATTTTTGCGATCCCTCCCCCGCCGCCGGTAAAACCTGCGGGTCGGGCGCGACTAACCCAAGCGGTGGCAGCGCTCCATATACATTTTCCACGCAGGGGTTTCCGCCCCTGGGCCTCACGATGGATTCGACGACGGGGCAGCTAAGCGGCACGCCAAATTCCACCGACGCGGGGAACACGAGCAGCTTCAGCGTGTGCGCCACCGATCTGTCGGGACACCAGGTATGTCAACCGACTTCAATTTACGTCGGCGCCGAACCCGGAACTTACTCGGTCAGCTTCACCGGAATCGCGACCGGCAACGGCGCTCCGTGTAACGATCCGTCGAGTCCTCCCTCGACCGTTACGGTTGGCGTAACGGGTACCGGAACATATCAATTGGCCAACGCCTACGAGTCGACCGTCAATGGGGATACCACATACTCAATGACTTACAACGTCAGCGGGTCGATAACGCTCTCCGCCGCCTCCGGGCTATGCACTGACGACGTTTCAGGAAACTACAACTGCCTCCTGAATGGCACTTCGATTTGCAGTGCCAGCGATATACCGGCCATTGGCGGCAATCCGGCGGATACGAACGTGCTCCTGCAGGGAGGGCCAATCTCGATGCTGGGAAATTTCAATCAGGCGCCAGCCAACGGAAATTCCGCCACGGGAACCGGAACGATCAGCGGAGCGTCCGGCTCGAGCGGTTCGGGTACCTTTACGATGGCGCCCTGATCGCTACTGCCGGAACGACCTTCAACCGCGCCCCAATTCGTGACTTCACACGGCGGCGCGTTGTGGCCGGCGTGCTACGCGGCGGGTGAGGCACGTCGATTGCTCCTATCTCAATCCCGATTAGTGCCGCGGCTGCGGCGCGGGAGAAAAGAGTTAGGAGATCGCCGTGGAGCTATCGACGACTGCCTCGCAGGCGGGCAGGCAAGCGCCTGTTTTCGCGGCATATCGGCCGCCCGCCGGGATGTATGACGAGATGTTCTCCGCGGCCGGCGGACCGCATCGGTGGTGCGCCCCCGTCGCCGCGAACCTGCTCGAGATGGGCTCGGCCGAGTTCGCCTCGCTGCGCGCGCAGGCCGAGCGGATGCTGCTCAGGATGGGCGTGACGTTCAACGTCTATGGGCAGACCGAAGGCGCGGAGCGGATTTTCCCGTTCGATCCGATACCGAGAATTATCGACGCGGAGACCTGGCAAACGCTCGAGGCGGGATTGATCCAGCGCGTGCGCGCGCTCAACGCCTTCGTCGCCGATATTTATGGCGAGGCGCATATCCTCAAGGACGGACTGATTCCGCACGACCTGATCCTCGAGTCGTCGCAATACCGGCGCGGCGCCGTCGGGATCGCGCCGCCCGGCGGCACGTTTATCACGGTTGCGGGAATCGACCTCGTGCGCGGCGCCGACGGCCGCTTCTACGTGCTCGAGGACAATGCGCGCACGCCGTCGGGCGTGTCGTACGTAATCGAGAACCGGCTCGTGACGACGCGCTTGATGCCTGCCGCGTTGCGCGCCTCGCGGGTGCGCAGCGTCGAGGGCTATCCGGCGGACTTGCTGGCGAGCCTGGTCGAGCTGGCGCCCGGGGGAATTTCGCGCCCGACGGTCGCGCTCTTGACACCGGGACCGTTCAACTCGGCGTTTTTCGAACATGTTTTTCTGTCGCAGCAAATGGGCGTAGAGCTTGTCGAGGGCCGCGATTTGGTATGCGTCGATCACAAGCTATGGATGAAGACCGTTTACGGCCTCAGGCAAGTTCATGTTCTCTACCGCCGGATCGACGACGACTACCTTGACGCGGTCGTGTTCCGGCCCGACTCGATGCTCGGTGTGGCGGGACTCACGGCGGCGATTCGCGCGGGCAGCGTCACAATCGCCAACGGAATCGGCACGGGCGTCGCCGACGACAAGGCGGTGTTCGCCTATACGCCCGAAATGATCCGCTACTATCTCGGCGAGCAGCCGATTCTGCCGATCGTCGAAACGCATTTACTGCGCGAACCGGAAGTGCGCGCGACGGTGCTGCGCGACCTCGACCGTTACGTGATCAAGCCGACCGGCGCCTCGGGCGGCTACGGCGTCGTGATCGGGCCGCGCGCCAGCGACGCGGAGCTGGCCCAAACGCGCAAGCAGATCGAAGCTGCTCCCGCCAACTATATTGCGCAGCCGGTGGTCAGCCTTTCGGTGCATCCGACTCTGGTTGACGACGGCGCGGGCGGCGTCGTTCTGGCTCCCCGCCACGTCGATCTGCGGCCCTTCGTGCTGATGGGCGCGCGGCCGCGCGTGCTCGCGGGCGGGCTTACCCGGGTCGCGCTGCGCGAGGGCTCGCTGGTGGTTAATTCATCGCAGGGCGGCGGCAGCAAGGACACCTGGGTGCTCGACGCGCCGTGCTGAGACGGGTCGCAAATCATCTTTACTGGGCCGCGCGCTACCTCGAGCGCGCCGAATGGCGGGCCCGCCTGCTCGACGTGAATTACCATCTGCTCGTCGAAAGCCCGCCCGGGGCGGGCGGCGGATGGGTCGCGATGCTGACGATCACGGGCGATCGCGAGGAATTCAACGCGCGCTACGAGACCGGCGACGAGGCCTCGGTGCTCGGCTTCTACACGTTCGACGAGAAGAACCTGTCCTCGATCCGAAGCTGCGTCGGTTTGGCGCGCGAGAACTGCCGCGCGCTGCGTCATCGCATCTCCTCCGAGCTGTGGCTCGAAATCAACACGCTGTACCTTGACGCGCAGCGATGGACTCCGGGGGATTTCGCCGCGATGGGAGTGTACGGATTTTTCTCGGAGCTGCGCGAGCGGTTTTACCGGATCGCGGGCGTGATTCAAACGACGATCTCGCGCGATGTCGGCTACGATTTCCTGGCGGTCGGGCGCTCGCTCGAGTGCGCGGAAAATATCACGCGCCTGCTCGACGTGAAATATCACGTACTGCTGCCCAAGCTCGAAGATGTCGGCTCGCCGCTCGATCTCTCGCAGTGGGCGGCGCTGCTGCGCAGCGCGTCGGCGCTCGAGGCGTATCGGCGCGCGTACGGCAACCTGATTCGCGCCGACAAAGTCGTCGAGATTCTGCTCTTCGACGGCTCGTTCCCGCGCGCGGCGCGCTTCTGTATCGATCGGCTTGGCGCAGCGCTGGCGCGCGTCGAGGCCGGCGGGATGCACGCGAACGGATTCGACCGCGTGCCTGCCGCGCATGCGCTTGGAGTGCGCCTGCGCGCGGGCGCCGCACCGACCGTGATCGAGGCCGGACTGCACGAATATCTGCTCGGCGTGCAGGACGATTGCGCGCGGATCGGCGATCAGGTATCCGCCGAATATCTCAAATTTGAATGACGGCGCGGCGCGATCGGTTCGACTCGAAGCGGAAAAAAAACGACCGGAGAAGCATAAACGGACAGGACTGGGCGGCGATGAGATTTCGAGTCAGACACGTTACACGCTTCGGTTACGACGAGGCGGCCTACGAATCGCACAACGAGGTGCGCCTGCGCCCGCGCGAGAGCCCCGGCCAGCGCACGATAGGCTTTCGGCTCGAAGTCATTCCGCGCGCCGCGGTGATCGACTATCGCGACTCCTTCGGCAATTTCGTTCACGCGCTCTCCGTGCACGAACCGCATCGCGAACTCGTCGTCGTAGCCGATTCGCTGATCGAACGCGCCGCGCCGCGCCCGCTCGACGCACCGCGCCATCCGTTCGGCGAATTTCTCGCCGGCGACGCGCTGCGCTCGCAACTCGAATACGATTTCCTGCATCCAAGCCGCTACGTGCCCTTCAGCGAGCCGCTCAAGCGGCTGTTCTGGATGGCGCGGCCCAGGATGAATGAACAGGTCGCGGATTACGTATGCCGGATCGTGGGATGGATTCGCGGGCAATTCGCGTACGAACCGGGCACGACCAACGTACGCTCCGACTTGAACCATATCCTCCATGCCGGCGGCGGCGTGTGCCAGGATTTCGCGCATCTGTCGATCGGCATCCTGCGCCTGGCCGGAGTGCCCGCCCGCTACGTCTCCGGTTACCTTGCGCCAACTCTCGAGCCGGGCAATCGCCGTCCCCTTGGCGAGCAGGCCAGTCATGCGTGGCTCGAGGCGATGATCCCCGACGCGGGATGGATTGGCTTCGATCCGACTCACGGCGGCCGCGCCGGCGACCATCATCTGCGCGTCGCCGTCGGGCGCGATTACGCCGACGTTCCGCCGATAACCGGAATCTATCGCAGCGTCGGCGCGACGCAAACGATGCGCGTGTCGCTGGATATCTCGGAGCCGGAAGACTCGGCGAGTTCTCCGCTCGACCCCGGCGCGCTCCAGCAATAGCGGCTTCGATTGCCGCGCGGCGCATCGCCCGCTATAAGGGTCGCGAAGCTTCGCCCTTCCTGGATTTGTCATGCAGTTCAAATCGTGGAGGTCTCGCATACGCCGCGCTCGCGGGCATGGACACCCGGTGCGGCGCCATGCGCTGGCGCTTCTGCTCGCAGCCGCTCCGCTCGCCTGCACGCATCTGATGCAGACCGACGCGAATAATTTGCCGGACCGGATGCATCGCGGCGACTTCTCGTTCGAGCGCCCGGCGCGTCCGGGATGGTACTTGAGCGACACCGTCGATCCGCCAACGCTGGCTGAATTCACGCGTCACGACGGCCGCGCCGAATCGCAGATCCTGATCTTTGCGGTCGCTCCGCGGTCGCCGGTCACCGACGCCGCCGAGCTACAACGATGGGCCGAAAGCCTGCCCGATTCCGACAAGGTGATCGCCGCCGCACCCGGACACGGCGCGATTTGCGTCCGTTACCATGCGCGCTCGGTTCTCACGGTGCATTACGCGGACACGCCATCGCCGTCCGCCGACCGCCAGGTAACCGACGAGGACAGCCTCGATTGTATCGATCCGCACGCGCCCGGCTATATCGTGCGCTTCATCTACACACAGCGTAGCTCGATCGGTGGAAACCCCGTCGGCGAAGAAGAAGCCCAGCAATTCCTCCGCACCATCGAGTTCGACAAATAGACGGCGCGCGAGCATTTCGAGCAGGCCATTGCTGAAAATCGCTCGACCGTGCCTACCGGAGTTATTTTCGGTAGCGTTCTCCTCCCTGGCTGCTTGCCCCAAACACACTCCATAAAACCGGGCGGAGTCCACTTGACGCCGGGTTCGCTAAGAGGCTACGAATCGGGTGCTGGAAAAGGCAAAAAGGCAAATTCCGGGTCAAATCGTTTCTGTGAATTCTGAGGAATTGGGCGTGAATGCATGAACGACAGACGTCCAGTCGTTGCCATGCCGCCGCAATCTCTCGAAGGCGAACCCCCGCGCGAACGACCCGAGCATCCCACAGCTCCAGAAGCATCGCCGGCGACCGCCCGCGGATGGTTTGACCTGCTCGCCGCTCCGCGCCTCGCAGTGCCTTTCCTCGTGGCGTTTGGCCTGATCGTGTTGGTGGTAAATCTCGGCGGCTATCCGATTTATACAAGGGGAGAGCCGCGCGAGGCTATCCGCATCGTCGACATCATGCGCGGCAGTTGGATATTGCCCACCCAGCCCGGGATCGGCTTGCCGTGGAAGCCGCCCTTGATGTACTGGCTCTGCGGATTAGCGTCGATGCTGTTTGGCTCGGTGAATGAATGGGCGGTGCGATTACCGTCCGCACTGCTGGCCGTCGGCGGAATCGTATGCTGCTACTTATACGTGCGCCGGCTGTTCGACGAACGCAGCGCACTGGCCAGCGCTCTTATCCTCGCGACCGCCATACAATACCAGCAGGCTGGTTCGGCGGCGCGCGTCGACATGACGCTTACGTTTTTCGTCGAATTGGCGTGTTTCGAATTCATCGCGATCGCGGAGGGACTTACCCGCCGCCGGATGCTGCTCTATGCGGCGCTGGCATTGGCGGTGCTAGCCAAGGGACCGATCGGTGTGGTGCTGCCGGCCTTGGTCGCCTTGATCTGGATGGCCACCCAGCGGCGC
>JAJZAG010000248.1 GCA_021799555.1 Deltaproteobacteria bacterium
GCCGCTCTGCTGATCTGCGGATGCCGATCCCGCTCGACCGGCTCGCAGGCTCCGGCGGCGCAGGCGCTCACCCCGATGTTGATCGCGGTCAAAGCGCCGCCGGTGCCGTTTGTCGGCTCTGACGGGCGTGTTCATCTGGTTTACGAACTGTGGCTGACCAACTTTTCAAGCGGACAGGCCGCGGTCGAGCAGGTACAGATCTATGGTGACGGTCAGCTCATCGAGAATCTGGATACATCTGGCGTGGCCGCCCGATTGCAACCTGGCGGGATGCGCACGGCAAGCGCCACGATGGCGCCGAGCGCTCGCGCCCTGCTCTTCGTCCACATCACACTCCCCGCCGGCGCCGCCATTCCGTCCGCGTTGCGTGACACCGTGCGTGCTCACTTCGACGCCGCGCCGCCCGGCCATCGAGAGATCACCGAGACGCTTGACGCGACACCGATCGACAATCGCCCGGTAGCGGTGTTCGGGCCTCCACTTAGAGGCGAGCACTACATCTCCGCCGATTCGTGCTGCGATTCGACGCGCCATATGCGCGCCGCACTGGCGGTTGACGGCAAAGTCTATCTAGCTCAGCGCTTCGCCGTGGATTGGGAGGAACTCGACGCCCAGAACCGGATTTACGCCGGCGCAAAAACCGATTCGAAGAGCTACACGATCTATGGCAAACCGGTGCTCGCGGTTGCGAGCGCCCGAGTCGTCACCGCGATTAACGATCAACCCGACCAGACTCCCGGCAGCTTTCCGACCGGCCTAACGATCGATCAGGCCGACGGCAACGCTGTTATCCTCGATCTCGGCAGCGGGAACTTCGCGATGTACGCCCACATGCAGCCGGGCAGCGTGCGGGTCAGTGTGGGCGACCGAGTCGTGCGCGGTCAGGTGATTGGGTTGGTCGGCAACTCCGGCAACTCAATCGCGCCGCATCTTCATTTCCAGGTGATGGACGAACCGCGGTCGCTTGCCTCGAACGGACTGCCCTACGAGATCGACAGCTATCAGGTTACCGCGGCCGCGCCGGGCACCGAGGCATTCGACATCGCTGAGTCCAACGGCACTCCGCTCGACCTCACGCCCATTTCGCCGCCGACGCGCGTGACCGCGGCACTTCCGCTCGATCAGCTAATCATCTCGTTCGGCGATTGATCCGCGGCGCCCCGCCGATTAGCGCGGCGGCATCCGCAACGCGCCGTCGAGGCGGATCGTCTCCCCGTTGAGCATCGCGTTCTCGACTATGTGGCGCACGAGCGCCGCATACTCGCGCGGCTGGCCAAGCCGCTGCGGAAACGGAATCTGCGCGGCCAGCGCCTTGCGCGCGTCATCGGGCAACCCCGCCAGCATCGGAGTCTCGAACGTTCCCGGCGCGATTGTGCACACGCGGATCCCGAGCGATGACAAATCGCGCGCGATCGGCAGCGTCATCCCGACCACGCCGCCCTTCGACGCCGAGTAGGCTGCCTGTCCGATCTGTCCGTCAAACGCCGCTACCGACGCAGTGTTGATGATCACGCCGCGCTCGCCGTCAGCGTTGGGCTGATTCTTCGCCATCGCGGCCGCGGCGAGCCTGATCACGTTGAAGGTGCCGACAAGATTGACCTGGATCACCTTATTGAACAGGTCGAACGAATGCGGTCCTTGCTTGGTAAGGGTGCGCATGGCGCGGCCGATTCCGGCGCAGTTGACGGCGATATGAATCGCGCCGAACCTGGCTGTCGCCGCGGCGACCGCGGCGGAGACTTCCTTTTCGGAAACCACGTCGGCGGGCGTGAAGATCGCATTCGCTCCGAGCGACTCGGCAACCATCTGGCCGGGCGACGCCGGCAAATCGACGATTACGGCCTTTGCGCCGCCCGATATCAATTCACGCACGGTGGCTTCGCCCAGTCCAGAGCCTCCACCGGAAACAAGCGCGACAGTGTCTTTCAGATTCATGGCAACCTCACCGGGAAATCCCGCAAAAAGTTACGACCGACCCGCCGCCGATGCAACCGCGCGCACTTCGGCTTGATGTTCACGCGGCTTGCGGTGACGCGCCCGTCAGCAGAGCGCGCGCCGCCTCGACACCGCCGCGCGGACCGGCCACCTCGAGCACATCGCCGACGCTCAATACTTCGTCGCCCGAGGGAACGATCACCTGACCGTCGCTGCGCGCGATCGCGATCGCGGTCGCGCCCGTCGCGGCACGCAGGTCGAGCTCGGCAAGCGTCCTGCCAACCGCGGCCGCGTCCGCCTCGAGCGCGATCGGCGTGATCGTTCCGAGACCGGGGACTTCCCGCGCCGCGTTCCGGTTCGACGCGAGCGCCGCGCCGACCAACTGTGCGACAGCGCGGAGATTGCCTTGCAGCTTGCGCGCACTTCGCCAGATCACCGACGCCATCAGCGTCGCAACGATAAGGAACATGCCGATTCCCTCGATCGGTGCGAGAAACGGCTGCACGATCGCGAGCAGCGGCATCACGATCACGAGCAAAATCGTCGCGTGCAGAACCGCGATAGCCGCCTCTTCGGCCGCGGACGGCGCCGCGTCGATTCCCGATCGCAGTGAGCGCGTCGCGATCGCCTGCGCGAGGCCACGCGCCCCCGCATTGATCGCATAGCCGAACGGCGCGCAGACGATCAGCACGGCCAGATCCATCCACAGGCCCGCCGCAAAATCCGTTTGGTGGAATAGCCGCACAATCCGGGCGCTCAACCCCAGTGGATCGAGTTCGTTGAAAATAATAATCGCGACGATCCCGATCGCTCCGGCGCCCGCCGTCACAACCGACCATCCGAGCGCGCGCCGCGGCGCCGGACGTTGCCGCATCCGCTCCATCAGCGAGTCGTAGATTGCCTGCAGCGAACCGATCCGCTGCGGGATAATCCTGCGCGCCACAAAATCGCTCGTCGCACCCGAGGCGCGAATCATAAACGGCGTCGTGAACGTCGTGATTGCCGATACCGCGACCGCCAAGGTGTAAACGAAATCGCGCGTCGCGTGCGTCTGAATCCCGACGCCCGCGATGATGAACGAAAACTCGCCGATCTGCGTCAGGCTCATTCCCGCCCGCACCGAAGTGTTGACGCCCGCGCCCGACAAGATCGACGCGATCGTCACCGAGACAAGCTTGCCGGCGATTACCGCGCCGACCAACAACGTCAACGCGGCCCAATGCGCGACGATCTGCGACGGGTCGATCATCATCCCGACCGACACGAAGAACACCGCCGCGAACATATCGCGCACCGGCGCAACCAGATGTTCGATACTGTCCGCGTCACCCGACTCCGCCACCATCGAGCCCGCCAGAAATGCGCCGAGCGCGACCGAGTAGCCCGCGTGCTCGGCGATTATCGCAAAGACGAAGCAGATTCCGACGCACGCGACGAGCGTTGTTTCCGCGCGTCCCATTCGCACGATCTGCCGCACGCTCCATGGCACGACAAGCATCCCGCCGCCGACCAGGAGCGCGAGAAAGATCGCGAGCCGTCCAACCACCTTCGCCATCATCGCGGCGTCGAGCCCCGCGCCCGAGGCCAGCGCGGTCAGCACCGCCAGCAGCATCACGGCGGTCAAGTCCTCCGCCAGCAGCACGCCGAACACGAGGTCGCGCACGGGCGCCGGAACGTCCTCTTCGCCGAACGCTTTGGCGACGATGGTCGTGCTCGAGATCGAGAGAATCGCGCCCGTGAAGATCGATTCGAGCCGCGTCCATCCCATCGCCTGCCCGACCATATAGCCGAGCCACAGCATCATCCCGACCTGCAGTGCGGTGACGAAGCCCGCGGTTGGTCCGAGCTGCACGAGCTTACGGAGGCGGAACTCGAGCCCGATCCCGAACATCAACAGGATCACGCCCAGCTCCGACAGCGTGTGAATTCTGTCCGTGCTCGCGAACAGAAGCGGCGTATACGGCCCAACGATCACGCCCGCGACCAGATATCCGACCACCACCGGCTGACGGATCTTCTGAAACACGACGGTCGTAACCGCCGCTACTCCGAGCACCAGTCCCAGGTCTTCGAGGATATTGTGCGACGCGACAATCATCTGCCCCGACACTTCTTATCGGGACACATAGCCGCGCGATAGATCACGCGGCGGCGCTCACCCGCGGCAGCACCTTCGTCCAGAACAGTTCGATCGTTTTCATCATGCGGTCGTGCGGCATCAGACCGTTGTACATCCATGCAAATACCCACCTGATCGGAAGCCGCTTCAGCAGATGCTCAACCTGCCGCGTCACGCTATCGACGGTGCCGACGAACGCAAGTCCGTTCGACCATAAATCGGCGGCTTCTCCGGTTTTTGGATCCTCGAGCCCCTTCGAGAATCCGAACGGCTCGAACCATTCGTGGCCGCAGAAGTAACCGCTCTCGCGCCAGATCGCGCGCGCCTCGTCGTCGCTGTCGGCGATCACGATATCGCGCAGCACGCCCATCCCGTCGCCGAGCGGACGTTTCGACACTTCGGCGTAAACCTCGCACAGATGATGCTCGAGGTCCGGATGCAGCGGCGGCAAAATCGCGGTGACGCCCTCCTGCGCGCACCATCTGATGCTGCGTTCGGACGACGCGAATGGCTGGAAGATTGGGGGATGCGGTTTCTGCACCGGCTTGGGCACCACAGAAACCGCGCGCACGATCCCGCCCTCGACGCCGCCGCCCCATTTGTTGGTCGCCTCGATATTCCACGGCGTCGGGCCGGCGGGGATACGCCAGTACTTGCCCTCGTAGGTGAGAAAGTCCTCCGTCCACGCCTTCTTGATTATCCGGAAGCTCTCCTCGAACGCCGCCCGATTGGCCGCGTCGATCTCGTCGTGCTGATGCGGCTGCGCGCCGTGAATCCCGTGGTTCTGTTGCGCCATGATATCAACCCATCGCCGCTGATAGCCGCGTGCGAAGCCCGCGTTGGCGCGTCCGCCCGACATGTGATCGAGCATCGCGATATCCTCGGCGACCCGAATCGGATTCTGCGACGGCAGCACGATCCCGAGTTGCCCGACGCGCAGCCGCTTCGTCTGCATCGCGATATACAGGTCGAGCAGCACAGGGTTGTTCGACAGCTCGAAGCCCTCGACGTGGAAGTGATGCTCGGTGAAGCTCATCGAGTCGTAACCGAGATCGTCGGCGAGCCGCGCCTGCGCCGACAACTCGCGCAGCATCTGGTCGTACAGCGCGCCGTTGAGACCGACGCGTCCCTTCTCGATCTCGGCCTTGCTCCCGACCGACGGCAGATAGAACAGCGATACCTTCATCGTGGCCACACTCCAGCGCCGACTCTAAGCCGGAGCGCGCGAGGTCGGCAAGCGCCGCGACGCGATCCCGTGCGCCCGAGCCTCGAGCCGAGTGCGCGGTGGGAGGCGGTATGCGATGGGTTCGATTGATAAAAATCCGCGCGTGACGCAGGCGGATTTGCCGCGCCGGCATTCGGGATTCTCACCGCTCGGACGGCTTCGATCGTCACTTTTCGTCCTTCCATCTCCCGCGCTCCATCGATCCGTGCCAGGCCGCTACTCATTCTCCGCCGCCCGGTCGCTGCCCCCGCACGCCTTCATTATGCACAAATCGAAAAAGAACATAAGGCTGATTTGTTCAGGAGAAAAAAAAGCGATCAAACGAACCGCTCCATCCGCTTCTGGACCGCGACCGGCAAGCCGTCGCCTCTGGTTCCTCGCCCTGTCAGGGAGAGTTAGGTGAGGGACCGTATTCAGCGCACAGCGCGGCGCAGATCGATCCCTGCCGGCGTTTGCCCGCCGCCCGCCG
>JAJZAG010000249.1 GCA_021799555.1 Deltaproteobacteria bacterium
CCGCGCGGCGGGCGGCGGATGGCGGGATCGAGTTTCCAGCCGAGAGCGCCGTTGGCGAGCGGTTTCACCGACCATTTTACGGATTCGCGCAGGGCATCTTCGGGCAGCGGCGCCATCGACGGATATGTCTTCCGATAATAGGCGGCGACTTCGCCCAGGTCCTTGAATTGCTCGGGTGCAACGCCCATGTACGAACCGATTCGCGCCGCGCCGGCCGGATCGATCTCCGGCCCGATATCGTTGAGCACCATCTTCTCGACGCGCTCCGGCCATCCGCCGCCGTACATCATCGAGATGATTCCGCCCATCGAGGTGCCGACGAGGGTCACGCGCGCGATGCCGAGCCGATCGAGAATCGCGGCCAGGTCCTCGACGTAATTCTTGGGCAGATAATCGGTCGGCGGTCCCCACGCGCTGTCGCCGCGGCCGCGCACGTCGAGTGACAGGACGTGATAACGCGGTTGGAGGCTTGGGACGATCGGATCGAAGTTATGCGCGTTGCCGCTGAGGCCGTGGAGGCATACCAGCCACGGCCGTCCGTCGCCGCCGAAATCCAGGTAATGGAGGCGCAGTCCGGCAACCTCGATGAATCGGTCGATTGGGTTGTGCGCCGGATGCGCTTGCGCCTCCGGCTGCGCGGTTGAATCCGCCATGGCGGGGTCACCTCGGATTGTTGCGGGTGCTTCGCGCGGCACCCGACGTCTCGGACTGAGCGATCTGATATAGCTTCTCCGGCACAATTATCAAACGGCGCCCCTCGCGCAGGATGATGCCGTCGTGTTCGAACTCGATTAGCTGCTCGGTGATCCGCTGGCGCGACGCGCCCACCAGCTCGGCCAGGTCGGCATGCGTGAGCTTGAGGGTTAAGAGCGTGCCGCGCGAATCGCGCACTCCGAACTTGACCGCGAGCTCGAGCAGCGCGCTCGCCAGCCGCTCGCGTAGTCCGAGGCCGACGAAATTCGCGTACCTGAGCAGCATCGACCACCATCGCCCCACGGTCATCTCGAGCGTCCGCGACAGCCGATCGAGCGGAACGCCGACGACGGTATCGACGAAGACGTGGGGTTTGATGGCACCGACCGTGCAATCGGTAAAGGCGTCGCATCGGAACGGGCGGGTCGCTTCCGGCAAAAGCGAAGACGCGCCGAAAACTTCGCCGGGACCGACCAGTCCAACCAGCACGCGTTCGTTGGCTTTAAGGAACGAGAGCTTGGCAACGCCCGAAATGAGAACGTAAACCCTGCTCGACGCCTCGCCCTCGTAGAAGATGCTGTCGCCGCGGCTGACGCGCGTCGAGGCGGCATTTGCCGCAAGAACCGTCAACTGCTTCGCGTCGAGCCAGGCGAAGTTCTTAAGCTTATGGAGGGCCTTCGGGTCAAGCGGATGTTCAGACGCCACAGGCGAACGCTAGCATACAGGGGTGGTAATTGTCGCGATTGCGACCGAATGGGGTAGTTCCAGAAGGAGAATTCATGGTTTTGTCACTGGTGCGACAATTGTAAGAAATACTAATGGTTGCACTCCGGATGATATCAGCTATTCTACTAGCACAGGAAGTTTACAAACTCCGACCAAATAGAGGCATCTGCAAATGGGATTGAAGCCGCGAAATAGCCAAGCGTCACAGGCCGAGGCGCTGCCGCCCGCGATGCGCGGACTGCTGAATTTCGCCGAGGCGATCTTGATCGATCTGCCGATTGCGGCCGCCAAGCGCATCGTCGCCCGCACCGACGAACGCGAACTCAACGAGGCGGGCTGGAAGGCCTACGATGCGATCGTCAAACTCGCCAACGACGCGACCAGCGGCGTCTATACAAATTCAGCCTTCGGCCGCGTCGCGGCGGGCGCGATGGAAGCCGCGGTCAGAGTTCAGCGCTTCAACGCGGCTCTGAGCGGCGCGATTTTCGCCAACCTGTGGCCCGCGATCGGATTACCGACCGCGGACGACGTAGCCGCGATGCGCGACGAAGTCGCGGCTTTGCGCGAAGCGATGAATGAGGCGCGCGTCACCCGCGATGCGGGTCCGGTCGAGGCGCCGGCCGAACTTCGTTATCCGCGCGAGAATGCGCGCTTCGACGTGGAGAGCGCGATGATGGCGACCTCGGGAATTTTTCAGCGTCCGATGTATCAGGGATGGGTGATGCCTGAGAAGCGCGAGGTGAAGCAGAATGTCAGCAATTAGCTCGATCGCGGGCTTCTGGATGGAAGGTGCGATCCGCACCCTGGACGCCTTCGCGACCGGCTTCGGGTCGAAGGGCAACGACCCGGCCCCCGCGACCCCTTATCGCGTGATCTACGAAGGCGGCAAGGTTCGATTGCGGCATTATGAAGCCAGTGGCGCGGCGCATCACACGCCGATCCTGCTGATCTATTCGCTAATCAAGCGCCCGTTCATCCTGGACCTGATGCCGGGGCGCAGCGTGGTTGAGAATCTCACCCGGCAGGGATTTGACGTTTACCTGATCGACTGGATTGCGCCGGTCGCCGCCGACAAGAACCGCGGCTTCCATGAGTACGTGAACCTCGATATCGCGAATTCCGTGCGCGCGGTGCAGATCCATCGCGGCGTCGAGCGGATTTCGGTAATCGGCTACTGCTTCGGCGGATTGTTGGCGCTCCTGTACGCGGCGATGCATCCCCGCAACGTGAAAAACCTTGTCACGCTGACCTTGCCGCTCGACATGAGCACGCGCGACATTCCGATTGATTTCATGTCGCGGATGCTCAGCGAGCGCGGCGCCGAAATGCTGGCCGCGACCTACGGCAACATCCCGCCTTGGATGATGTTTTCATTTTTCAATTCGCTCGCGCCGACGCATCACATGCTCGACAAATTCGTCGGAGCGCATCGCAGCACCGCGCGGACGGGATACCTCGAGATGTTCCGGCTGTTCGAGCAATGGCTCCATAGCGACGTGCCGTTCGCCGGAAAGATATTTCTGGAGACGAACAACGAGCTTGGAATCCGCAACGCGCTGATGAAGGGCACGATGAAACTTGGCGGCGCGGTCGTGGATCTGAAGAAAGTCGTCGCTCCGGTGCTCAACGTGATCGGCGACCTCGACGATATCGTTAACCCCAAATCGAGCGAGCCGCTGCCCGATCTGATCGGCAGCGACGACAAGCGGAATTATCATTATCCGACCGGACACATGGGTGCGGCGGTTTCGAGCGACGCGCTGAAGAACCTGTGGCCCGCAATCGGCCGATGGCTCGGGGAGCGCGACGCCTGAAGAATCTGAGCGGGAAATCCGCCGTAATTGTCGCATCGGCGACGATCCGGCACGCGCGCGGAAGCGATTGATGGTTAAATTATGAAAAAGGCCGGCCCCAAACGCCGGAAACCCGGGAGGTCACGTAAAGTGGCGGAAGAGAAAGCAAGCACGATGAATTTTGAGAATATCGCAAAGGCAGGCCGCGAGTTTTTCAGCCTGGAAGGCGCGAAGAAATTCGCCGCGTGGTATATCGAGACCAGCGAAAAGCTCGCGATCGACGCGCTCGATCTGCAGGCGCGCGCGACGAGCTGGGCCAAGGAAACGCCGCTGGCGCCGGTCTTTGCCGCGCAGAACGAATTCGGCCGAAAGCTTGTTGAAAAATCGGCCGAAGCGGCGCGCACCCTCTGGCGTCTCAACTAATAAATCCGCATTCCCAAGTCGGCACGGTCCGCTGCGCGGGCGCTTCATCTTCATGGAAGGCGCGCGTCAGCGGCCGGGTCGATTAGCCCGCCGCCCGCAAGCTGCGCGGCGTGCACGGTTGCTGATCCGTGCAATCGCGGGTCTCGCAAGAACCGAATAAACCCGTCCTATTCCTTCCTCGAATCCGAGCAGACCTCCGATCGCGCCGCCTCGCCGCGCTTTACGGCTGAGCCGCGGTGGCGCTACTATCGCGCGGCGGTGCAGGACCGCGATAACAATCAGGCACGGAGATCATGCCGAGTGGCGATACGAGAATTTGCGCAATCCAGAGACGGGCTCAAGCTTCGTTACGAAATTCGCGGCGCGGGTGATCCGGTCGCGCTGATCATGGGATTCAGCGGTTCCGGCCGCTCGTGGGGCGAACCGTTCCTGGCTCTGATGGCCGCGCGCTTCCGCATCTTCATGATCGATAATCGCGGCACCGGCGAAAGCGACAAGCCCGATCGCCCCTGGAAGCTCACCGACATGGCTGACGATATTGCGTGCGTGCTCGATCACGCGGGAGTTGCCGCGTCGCACGTGTATGGAATCTCGATGGGTGGAATGATCGCGCAGGAATACGCGCTTGCGTATCCGTCGCGCGTCAAGGGTCTCGTGCTTGGATGCACCAATTGCGGCGCGGCGCATTCGATCGCGGCCAATCCGGAGAATATCGCCAAGCTGATGCCGCAGCCGGGGATGAATCCGCTCGACGCGGCCAAGCTCGCCTTCTCGGTCGCGTGCGGCAAGGCATTTCTGAATTCCGAAGCCGGCCAGCGGACGCTCGCTGAGCGGATGATGGAATCGGCGAACTATCCGATCACGCCCGCGCACACCTACCTGCGGCAGGCGGAAGCGATCGGCGGATTCGACACGTTTGCGCGGCTCGGCGATATCAAATCGCCGGCGATGATCATTCACGGCGACGACGACAATATCGTGCCGGTCGGAAACGCGGAGATCCTGCACAAGGGGATCGCCGGATCGAAGCTCAAGATTCTCAGCGGTGCGGGGCACATGTTCTTTTGGGAACGTCCCGAAGACTCGGCAAAGGTTCCGGGCGATTTTCTCGCCGGCCTCAAATAGCAAATCCCAAACGAGGACATTCGCGATGGCGTCATATGAAACCGTTATCTACGAAAACGTCGAGGGCAAAATCTGGCGGCTGACGCTCAACCGGCCCGAAAAGCTAAACGCGCTCTCGCAGAAGCTGCTCAAGGAACTCGAACTCGTCATGGACGAGTACGAAGCAAATCCCGAGGCGAGCGTGCTGATCATCCGCGGCGCCGGCCGCGCGTTCTCGGCCGGTTACGATCTGCAAGGCACGCAGCATCCGGGATCGACCTTCACGGTTACCAACGATCGCCTGGGACTCCATAAGACGATCGAACGCTGGCAGCGGTTGTGGGCGCTGCCGAAACCCACGATTGCGCAGGTTCACGGATTCTGCCTTGCGGGGGGTACTGAGTTTGTTGGCCACTGCGATATTGTGTTCGCGAGCGAGGACGCGCAATTCGGGCATCCCGCGGGCCGCTCGCTGGGAATTCTGCCGACGCTTTCGATGTGGCCGGTGCTGATGGGACCGCGCAAGACCAAGGAGTACTTCTTCACGGGCGACTACATGAGCGCCAAAGAAGCGCTCGAGTGGCACTTGGTAAATCGCGTATATCCCAAAGACAAGCTCGAAGAAGAGACTCTCGCCTACGCGCGGAGGGTCGCGATGGTTCCGGCGGAGCTGCTGATGCTGCACAAGGCCGCCGTCAATCGCTACCTCGATATCCTTGGGATTCGTGCTGCGGAACAATCGGCGGCCGATATCGACGTGATCGCGCATCAGACCGACACGGTGAAGGCATGGATGAAGGCCTCGCGCGAAAAAGGACTGAAGTCGGCGCTGACCGACCGCGACCGTCCCTTCGCGAAAAAGGGGTAGCCCGGCGGACACGAACGCCGCTTCCGGAACGAACCTGTCCAGCCCGTCCCTGCGTGCGGATGTGAGAGGTATCCGGCGGCGGCTTTCGGCGTCCGCCCTTGCTGCACTC
>JAJZAG010000250.1 GCA_021799555.1 Deltaproteobacteria bacterium
CGAGCGAAGCCTTCTGCTGCTCGAACAGCATCTTCAGGTTGGTTTCGGCCCACGAGGTTTCGCTGGTCTTGGCGAGCGCAGTGACCTGCAATCCGGGCTTGAGGTCGGTCTCGACCGTCAGCGACCGCGCCATCGAGAATACCGTGCGCTGCGTGAAGCCCTTGGTTATCGGATGCACGCCGTAATTCTGCACGATCGGGTCCAAGCCGAGCGCCGGACCGGCAAACAACCGCAACACCTGATCGACGACAATATCGTCACCGACCTTGACCCCCCAATTTCCCACCATAGAGACGAGCGCCTTCTCGTCGATCGAACCGTCGGGCTTTTCGGGCCGGAAGGTCACTATCGTTCTGCCGCCATGCTTCAGATAGTCATTGAGTTGATCGATCTCGTGCTGGTCGAGCGGCTTTTGCGGTCCCGCAACTATGACCATAGTCGCGTCATCGGGAACTTTTGGAGCCTGCGCAAGAAGCAGTTTTTCAACCTCGTAGCCTTCGCCCTCGAGGTCGGTCTTGAGCTGTCCGTAGCCGGTCGCGTTCTGCGCGTCGTCAATATCTCCTTCGCCCTCGCCGTCGAGGAAGTAGATCAGCTTCTTGCTGTTTTTCGTTACGCGGATGATCGCGTTAGTGATCGCTTGCTCGTTCAAGTCGGTTACGTTGGTGCCGGAGCCCTTTTGATCGCCGCCGTACTGGATATGCGTCGTGTTCATTACCGAAACTCTGTACTTCTCGGCAAGTTCCGGGTGCTTGTCGGGATCGACGAGCTCGTAGGTCACCTTCGGCGATGCGTACGCGTAGGTCGCATACAGTTGGCGGGCTTGCTCGTTCTCTCCACCGGCGAAAAAGCCGATGAGTTTGAGCGGCTTCTTGAGATTCTTCACGACTTGCGTGGATTGCGGAGAAAGGCTGTAAACCTTTTCGGCGGTCAAATCGAGCCGGCGATGATGAAGCGTGGAAAGGTAATTGACCGCGATGATCACCCCGACGAACGCGACCGAGTACACGACTGCGTTTACGCCGTAGCGCGTCGAGCGTTGCCCCGCAATTCCGATCAGCGCCGAACGGGTCGAGGTAAGCCAGAGGACCAGCGAGAACACGCCGCCGACCAGATTGACCCATACAAAGAGCCGGAAACCAGGAGCGATCCGGAGATCGATCAACCCGAAAATGATCAGGACCAGCCCGATTAGTCCGTAAAGTGCCGCCGACCGCCGCATCCCGTCCCCCTTTAACGCCAGCGCGCCGACTCAACCGCGCGCTGAGTCAGGAATAGCGCGACGAAGATCAGGCTCAGAAAATAGACGATATCTTTGGTGTCAATTATTCCGAGCACCATCTGCGAAAAATGATCCGTGATCGACAGATAGCGCAACACGCCCGCAGACCATCCCGCCGCCCCGGTCTGCGCCGGCCACGAGATCACGAAAAGGAGCAGCAATGCGCCGAAGCCAGCAATAGCGGCGACGATCTGATTCTGGGTCACCGAGCTGGTAAAGAGCCCTATCGCGGCAAATGAAATCGCGAGAAACGCGAGTCCCAGGTATCCCGAGACCATCACGCCGATTTCAGGATTACCGAACGCTACCAGGATCAGAGGAAAAATCCCAGCGAGGGCGATCATAATCAGCAAAAACGCCGACGCCGCGATAAACTTGCCGGCAACGATCTCGCCCGTACGAATCGGCGCCGTAAGCAGCAATTCATAGGTCCCCACGCGCTTCTCTTCGGCGAACGTGCGCATCGTCACTGCGGGAACGAGTATCACCAACACGATTGACAGGTTATGCAGCAGGGGCCCGATTACTCGGTCGTTAAGATTCAGATGCGCCAGCAGTTGCGGATTCTGCGCCGCCGAGTACATCTGCAGGATTATCTGAAAGTAGCTCAACAACTCGAAGAAAAAGAATCCACCCAAGAGCAGAAATACCGTCATCACCACGTAGGCGACCGGCTGCACAAAATACTGGGCAAGCTCCTTGCCCGCGATCGTCAATGCATTCTTCATTGTGCGCTCACCGAAACTTTACGCGCGCCCCGCCCCAACTTCTTCCAGCGTCTCCTCATCTTCGGCGTGCGTGGCGTGGCGCTCTTTCGAGATCGCGTCGAGGAAGACCTGCTCGAGCGAAGTGCCCGCCGGTATCTCACTCAGCTTCTCCTCCAGGACTACACGCCCGTCGGCGATTATCACTACCCGGTCGCAGATCTGCGAGACCTCGGGAAGAATGTGAGTCGAGAGCACCACCGTACGGTCGCCTGAGAGATCTTTGATAAGTCCTCGAATCTCATGAATCTGGCGCGGGTCAAGGCCGATCGTCGGCTCATCCAGCACCAGCACCTGCGGATCGTGAATCAGCGCTTGCGCAAGGCCAACGCGTTGGCGGTAACCCTTCGAAAGCTGCCCGCAGATCCGGCCCCGCATCTCGACCAGCCCGCAGACCTCGAGCGCATGCTCGAGCGCAGCGTCCATCTTCGATCGCGTTACTCCGCGCAGCTTTGCGACAAAACGCAGATACGGTTCGACGCGCATATCGGTATAGAGCGGCGGAGTTTCAGGCAGATAGCCAATTTTGCGGCGCGCTTCGAGCGATTGGGTAAAAATGTCCAACCCGTCGATCAAAACCGTTCCCGCGGTCGCAGGCATGTAGCCGGTAATGATCCTCATCGTAGTGGTTTTGCCGGCGCCATTGGGGCCCAGAAAACCCAGGATCGACCCGCGTTCAGCCTTGAAGCTGACGTCCTTGATCGCGGTAAAGTTACCGTAGAGCTTGGTTAGATTTTTAACCTCGATCATTCCAGTCGCTCATCACCACCGGGCTGTTCAGCCGCTGAAGTCGGCTTCTCCGGTCCTCAATCTTCGATGGCGTCTCAATTGCGACGGCGCCTACATCCCGGAAATTCGATAAAGCAATCGATTAGTTAAATCAGTGTGCAGCTAGGAGTCAATACGATCCTGCTCGCGGCACGATTAATCCGCCATACCTCTAATGATGACAGTACTTGCGGCAGATCAATAGCCCTCCGACCCGATTCTCGCGCCTTTCCCACCTCTGAGACACCCGGCGACATACCTTGGTGTCAGCCGAAGCGCAGAATAATTTTCCCAAAATGTTCGGACGCTTGCATCATGCGATGCGCGGCTGACGCTTCGGAAGCGGGCAAGACTTTGTAGATGGGCGGTCGCAGGCTGCCAGCGGAAAGTGCCGCGCCGAGCCGCCCCAAAAATGCGCTCACGATCGCAGCCTTCTCCGCCGCCGGGCGGCTGCGCAACGTCGATCCGAAAATCCGGATATGGCGGCGCAGCACGGCAGCGAGATCGATCTCGGCCCTCGATCCGGTCATGAGGCCGATCAGCACCAGGCGTCCACCGTGAGCGAGCGACTCAATATTCGGCGCGAGGTAAGCCGCGCCGATACTATCGAGTATCACGTCCGCGCCGCGTCCGTTTGTCGCCGTTTTGACGGCGGGCGGGAACGGACCGGATTTGTAGTTGATCGCTACGTCAGCGCCAAACTTGAGGCATTGCTCGCATTTCGCATCGCTGCCGGCCGTCACGATCGAACGCGCCCCCGCCTCCCGCAGGAGCTGAATCGACGCAGTGCCGACGCCGCTGCCACCACCGTGAATCAGCACGTTGTCGCCGGGCTTTACGTCGGCAAGCTCGAAGAGATTCAGAAACGCGGTCAAGTAAACCTCTGGAATACCCGCCGCCTCTTCATCGCTGAGCGCGCCCGGGATTGCCATCGCCGAACCGGCATGCGCCACTGCCAACTCGGCGTACCCACCGCCCGGCAACAGCGCCATCGCACGATCGCCGATCTTCCACCCATGCGCAGACTTGCCGACCGCGATCACCTCGCCCGCGCACTCGAGCCCGAGGATCTCCGAAGCTCCGGGCGGCGGCGGATAGTGCCCCTGCCGCTGCATCAGGTCAGCCCGATTCAGGCCGGCACATCGCACGCGGATAAGAATTTCGTCATCTTTCGGAGACGGATCGGGCACGTCGCCGAGCCTCAGCACGGATTCATCGCCAGGACGATCGAAGATTACCGCTTTCATAGAGCTAGACCCTGCCCGAGCCGTGCCGATTAGTCAAAAGCAAACATCAGCAGGGGCACGAACGCGATTCGACAAATCAAACGAGTCGCCACAAGGCTTGACCCGGCCTTAGCGATCGGGGGATTTAGACGGGTCCAACTTACATAAGTTTTTCTCGGCAGCGGACGGAGGGAGACCGGCGATGAAGGCGATTCGAATTTTCTGTGCGCTTGCAGCAACGATGCTGGCGATATTTTCGGCGGGCGTCGCCCTCGAAGGTGAAATTCCCGCAGCCAATAGTCTCCCGCTCACGCGGTATTTGCGCGTCGCTGTGGTGCCCTCGTCCAAGAGCGTCGATGCCTTCGTCGGCGACGGCGTAGCTCACGCGGCCTTCGAGTTGTACGTCGCGAATTTCGGCGACAAGCCCGTCCGCCTCGTCGCGGTGCGGCTCGAGGGCGCTGGCGGCGCGGAACCGTATTTTAAAACCATCGACCGCGACGCACTTGAATCTGCGTTCAGCAAGCTCGGCTTTCCCCGCCAGACGCGCGTGGCGCCAATCCTCGGTCGAGGAGAAAGCGCAGTGATTTTTCTCTTTCCGAACTTCGGCGCGCCGGAGCGGGCGCCGGCATCTGTGGTCACCTCGCTCGATGTCGAGGAGGAGGGCAAGCCGGATTCCGAGCAGCGCATAACGATTGCACCGATCGCAGTACGGCACCACGCTGCCGTCGTGATTCAGCCGCCGCTTACGGGTCGGAATTGGTTGGCCGCCAACGGCCCCTCAAATACATCGATCCATCGGCGCGCGATTTTCATAGTTGACGGCGTTCCCCGGATCGGACAGCGTTTCGCAATCGATTTCGTCAAGCTTGGCCCGGACGGACGCACCTATCGTGGCGATCAGCATAACAACCGCAGCTACTATGCCTATCGCCAACCGATCACCGCGGTAGCCGCCGGCACGATCGTGGCCACGCTCGACGGCGTGCCCGACAACATACCGGAATCCGGAAATTTCGCGGTCGAGTTGCGCCTCGCCAACGCGGGAGGGAATTTCGTCGCCGAGCGAATCGGCGATGGCCGGTACGTGATGTACGCGCATCTCGAACCCGGGTCGCTCGAGGTGAAGCCCGGCGACCAGGTTAAGGCCGGCCAGACAATCGCCAGCCTTGGCAATACCGGCAGTTCCACCGAACCGCACCTCCATATACAGGTCTGCAACGCGCCGTCGTTCCTCGGCTCCGACGGAATTCCTTACGAATTCGACTCATTCACACTTAAGAAGTACCGAATCGACCGAAAAAACGATCAACCCGTGCATCTGGAGATCGATAGCTCGGCCCCGGTGAAGCAGCAGACTCCGATGGAGGACGAACTGATCGATTTCGGCGCGAGGTGAATCCAAACCGCCGCACGCACCAGGCACCGGCGAACAGCGGACGAGGCAGCACCTCCGCCGCAGGAATACCGCGCGCCTGCGGCGTTACTTGCGCTTGCGATCAGAGAAAGCCCTGCGCCCCTATCCGCGAGTCAATTGTAGTTGTTGCAGACTGTCACGCCGACATTCTGGAAAGTGTTCATCTCTTCGAAGACGCGATTTATCCCGGCAAGATCGCACGTGCCGGTCACCATCGACTTGGGCGAGATTCGCCCCACTTCGACCATCTGC
>JAJZAG010000251.1 GCA_021799555.1 Deltaproteobacteria bacterium
GCGGACCCGAAGCACCGCCTATGGCGACCTGACGGCAGGTCTACGTTCAACGTTACTCGACTTGAGGATTTTCATCCGTGCCTGACGAAGGACTTGCTCGCCACGAGCGATATCAAATCACGCTGCCCGAGGTGCGCGTTTCGTATCCGCCACTGCCGTGGAAGTGCGCTGACGCGACGATGCTCAATGTCTATTTCGAGGTTCGCAAGGCTCCGATGCTCGAGCGGCTGCCGCCTGAGTACTGCAGGACGTCACCGGCGTATTGCCGGCTGACGATTATCGATTGCGCCGATTCCCCGGTTGGACCGTTTCGCGACGCTTCGCTCGGACTCGGCGCGCGGCTCAACATGATGCCGGCAGTTTTTGTCGCGGCGTCGCTAACCAATAACCAGCAAGTGCTGAACGCGGGAATATTCGAGCGCAGCTTTCCGAACGTGCTCGGCAAGATCGATTTTGAAGCGAGCGTTGGCCGCGCGCACGCGCTGATTAGTGACGCGAAGGGACCGCTGCTGGAAGTGACGATGCCGCAGTTGCAGACGATCGAGCCGAGCCGGCTCGCGTACGATCATGCCGACGGGATTCGGACTCTCGAAGACGGCAAGACCGAGCTGATGGTTGTGGGTCCCGAGATGACGATCGAGCGCGCGGCGATTTGCAAGAACGCGGCGGTCGCTTATCCTGCCGAGCGGCCCGAATCGCCGTGGCAGATTCTGGATTGCCGCAACGTCGTGAGCGCGCAGGTCGTCCACGGCTCGCGCGAGTTCAAAAAAGGCCATCCCCCGCGCTAAACGCCGCTTGGTGATCGCACTTACGCGCGGCGCTTATTTGAGCGCCGATACGCGTCCGTCCGATGAGGCAACGAAAATCGCGCCTGTCGATGACGCCGCGAGAGATGTCACCTTGCCTGCGCTGTGCGAGGACCATCCGGCTGTCCCGTTAGCACCGATTTTGGTGATCGTTCCGTCGGCTGCAGCAACGAAGATATCGCCGGCGCCATCGACGGCGAGATCGCCAGCCCAGGGTGGATACGCCTTCGCGATCCATCGCGGGGCGCCCGCAGAATCCACCGCGTATAGTGCGCCGGCGCCGAAATAGATCTGACCGAGCGTGTCGACTACAGGTCCGGCAACGGGAAGGCCGGAACCCGCGACGCTCCAATCGCGCGCGCCGGTGTCGGAATCGATCGCGTAGAGCGCTCCCGAGCGCGATCCGCAATAGACGCTCGACCCGGAGGCAACCAGTTCGCCTGTGAATCCGCCGTCGGGCGAAAAGCTCCACAGCATCGTTCCGGTCGTCGAATAGGCACTCACCGCACCGCCTTCGGACGCGACGGCGACGCCGCCCGGGATGATAGCACCGGCGCTCGCGGCGGCGGCGGGAATGCTCCAATTGATGCGGCCGTTGGCGCTGACGGAGATCAGGTTTTGGTCGGCACTGACGTACGCGCCCGCGTCATCGGCGGCGAGCGGAACTCCACTGCTTCCGATCTCGAGCTTCCAGCGCGGTATACCGCGCGGCGTTAATCCATACAACCAGTCGGTCGTGCCTGGTACGATTATCGTACCATCAGGCGCGACGGCGACCTGTGTGCCGCCGGCCGGACGATCGAAAATCCGGCGCCCGTGCGAATCGATCGCGTGCAGGATCGCAGCGGTGGTGATGAAGTAAGCCTCGCCGTGCGTGCCGGCCGTGATCGGCCCGGCGGCAGGCGCTTCGCTCTGATAAGTCCACAGCGCCGTAGGCGAGGTGACCGTCGCTTCGGCGGTCGGCATCACGTAGTCCATCGCGGCGCTGCCGCGAATCGCCGGTGTCGCGGTTGCGGTTGGCGTCGCTGTCGGAGTCGGACACGGCGGGCAATCCGTGGTCGGGTTGACTTGAATTGCGTACTCCAAGCTCTGGATGGAAGTACTGCTCGCAGAGATACAGGTGCATCCGGTCGCTTGGCCCTGATAGACGCCGCCATTGCCCAAGCTTGGATTAACCACGATTCCAGCCGGGCTCGAGCCCCAAAAGGTATTGGGAGAATTGGTGATGTCCAAGTAAGAAGGCGCTGAGTTCTTTTTTGAGAATACGCCTTGCGCCTCGAAGCGGAGGATTCCGTTGATCGTGGTCGTGGTGACCGCCGCCGGTGTCGACGCGGTACATGCGGTCTCGGTCGCCGTTGGGGTGGGCTTCGGATGCTTCGAGGTTGGCGTCGGCGACGGTATTCCGGTTGGCGACGGGGTCGCGAAAATTTCACAGATGTTGATTGATTCGAGTGCGTAGCCCGGAGTTCCGGTCGGTCCCGGGCACACGCCGGTAACGAAATTCCCGAACGTGTCGATCGAACCAAAGCATCCGTTATTGCTGCCGCAACTCGTCATCACGCTGCCCAGCACGAGCATCACCACAGGTGTGACGATTATCCATCTGATCCAGTGCGCCATAGAACCTTAGAGCTATGACCGCGCGATAGTGCGCTGTCAAGCGCGGGCAGGCGCGAACGCGCGACGCGGCGATTCTTCGGGCAGATAAAAAGACGGCGGGCGTCAAAGGAGGGGGGGGGACTCCTCAACGCCCGCCAGTTCGTAGCGGCCGACCGCTTGCGCGGCCGGTTATCCGGTTGGTGGGAGGAGCACCCAACCAGCGGGTGCCAGAGCCATCAGAGCACCCGATCTTTTAGACGGAGCGGCGTCGCGATTATTCATCAGCGGATTTTTTCCATCCCGCCAATCTGACCTTTCGCGATCCATCATCCGCCTCTCTGGATTATTCGACGAGACCGTCGTACAAGATATTCAACCGACTTCGCGTCGCTACGTTCGGACGCCGATTTACAAGGGAAAACCATCATGGAATATCGCCGCTTGGGGGCCACGGGCCTTAAGGTTTCGGAACTGTGCCTCGGATGCATGACGTTTGGCCGCGAGACCAAAGAGTCCGACGCGCGCAAGATTCTTGACCGCTTCCTTGAACTCGGCGGCAACTTCCTCGATACCGCCAACGTCTACGCCGCAGGCGCCTCCGAGGACATCCTGGGCCGCATCACGCGCGGCAAGCGCGATTCGCTTGTGATCGCCACCAAGGTCCGCTTCAACGCCAACGTTTTCGCCGGCAAGCCTGTCGCGCCCAACGATATCGGCCTCTCCCGCGCGCATATCATGGCCGAAGTCGAACGCAGCCTCACCCGGCTCCAGACCGACTATATCGATCTTTACCAGGTCCATTCCTGGGACTTCGAAACGCCGATCGAAGAAACGATGCGCGTGCTCGACGACCTCGTCCGCCAAGGAAAGGTACGCTACATCGGCGCTTCCAACTTCACCGCGTGGCAGCTGATGAAAAGCCTGTGGGTCAGCGATAAGTACAACTACGCCCGGTTTGACTCGCTCCAGCCGCAATACAGTCTCATATCGCGCGAGATCGAACGCGAGCTGATTCCGATGTGCCGTGCCGAGGGAATCGGTGTTATTCCATGGAGCCCGCTCGGCGGCGGTTTTCTCACCGGCAAGTACCATTCCGGCCAGAAACCGCCCGAAGACTCTCGCCTCGCCAAGCAGGACCTCTGGGGACGCCTCCAGAACGAGCGCAACTACCGCACCCTCGAGGCCGTCGAGCAGGTCGCGCGCGAGCGCGGACGCAGCGTCGCGCAAGTTGCCCTCGCGTGGGTCAATCAGCAGCCCGGCGTAAGCTCCGTCATCTACGGCGCGCGCACCGCCGAGCAGAACGAGCAGAATCTCGGCGCAATCGGGCTCAAGCTCGAAGCCGCCGAGCTCGAGGCGCTTGCGAGGGCGAGCGCACTCGCGCCGGAGTATCCGGTCGCGATGCAGGCGCGGCTGCCGGGGGCGCCGCGGCTGTGACGGCTTCGTTTGTGCGAAAATTGGTGTCTTGGAATTCATCGCGATGGAAATTCCCGGCGCGGATTCTCGAAAATTCCGCGCGCCGTCTCGCTTCGATCCGCAATTTCCGTCCCGCTTATTCCCTCGAGGCTGCGCCGCCTGCGCTGGATACGCTCCAGATGGTCGATCGCGCGGTACAGATGGCGCATCAGGCTATTTTCGTAACGGCTGATCGTCGTCACTTCGCCCGGCTCGGCGAGCGACATGTCGTTCAGCCCCGAGCGCTCCAGCGCTTTATCGCGCATGCTTTCGCGCTGTTGCCAATGCTCGCCTAATAGCGCCCCGCGAAGCTCCTCGAGCGGCGATTCTGACGGCTGCCAGTCGAGCGAATGCAGATATGCGGCACGATTTTCGTACTTGAGAATGCGCCGCAGCCGCCACGTGCATACCGCTATCTCTTGCACCATCAGCCGCTCGAGCGCGCCGACCGGGCATAGGTCGGCGATAAGCGCCTTCAGCATCGTGTTGAATTGCCGCGCCGCGGCTTTGCCTTCGATTCGCGGGATCACGAGTCCGCGCGCAAGAACGCCGTGCTTGTAAGCGTTGAGCGCCGCGCGCGCCTTGCCGCGGATCGTGCGCGGTCCGGTCGAAAGGGTTGCGTTGCGCCGATTCGCAGCCAGCCTGCGTTCGGAGATTGGACGCTTCGCCGGTACGGCGATGACTTGGCGCAACGGGCCGTCAAGGTATGGTGTTTTTCGCTCCATGCCTTTAATTCTAGACATTTTTCGCCGCCGCATAAGGCTGAACAGTTCAGCCATGAACAATTCTGGCCATGAATCTTGCAATGTGGCTCTGGAAGCCATCGCGGGCAAATAGATACCCATTCAAATCTCACATGTCCGCAACGCCGTACTGAGATTTAGCAGCGGCGCGCCTTAGGGAAGCTCCGCACAACCCGCCCGGGCAAAATTTGAGAACCCGCGCGTTCGGACGCGTTCCTCGGGACGCCCGCTCACCCTGCGACTTTGCGGCACATTTTGCAGAAAAAAGGGGCGTCATTCCTGCGCGCGTGGCCGCCGCGCGCGAGAGCCTGTCCCGAGTATTCCGAGGGAAATCCCGGACGGCTGGCTGTGCGCGCCTAGCCCCGGAGGTCGAAATTAGCTTGTGCGGAGGTTTCTTAGCTGCTGCGCCGGCCGATCCGAACGCGGGCGGCGGCACGCGTCTCCGAAACTGGAGTTATTGCGCTCATTTGTGTTATAGAAAAAGGGGCGAGAGCGGTCGAAACCGAAGTTTCGGTATTTACGCCCAAACCCGCTTGACCATGAAGCGGTAGTCGTTTGCTTGTGCAATCGGCGAAGAGATTGGGGGCCAGTCGGCAAACGTCATGCCGGCACCAGAGAATAATCCGGATCCTGCCTTAACTACCTGCGCCTTCTGGCATCCCCTGCCAGGCATAAGCAAATCCAGTCCAAGGAGGAGGCATGCCATGAAAAAGATCATGGGAGCGATTCTGCTGTTGGCGCTGGTAGTTGGCGGTCCGTCAGTGGCGCGTTCCAAACCGTCGGGTGGGTCGTTGAACAAAATGCTCAACGGCAGTTATGCGTTCAGCACCTCGGGAACGGCACTGATCACGCTGACCGACGCCTCTACTTTCACGCCCAGCGCCGACGAGCCGCCGCCGATACTTACCGAAGCGGGACTGAGCGGCGTTCTGGTCTTCGACGGCAACGGCAACATCACTGCTGACAGTTCCGTCAATGTCGCGCTTGCGGGCGTGACCTGCCCCGCCAGCGCCTACAACTCCTCGAATGACGGAAAAACC
>JAJZAG010000015.1 GCA_021799555.1 Deltaproteobacteria bacterium
GCAGAACCTGACCACCATCAGCGAACATCCGGAGGCTGCCTAGTAGCAACTTGATAATTCAACTGCGCAACTCTCGCGGATCTCGGATGCCACTGCTTTTCTACCAATTGACAGACACCACCAATGTACTAGGCTGGCCAAGTCCGTAGTTGCCTCACGCGAGACATCGAAGCCGCGTGTCAGACGATCGCAGACATTTGGCCGCGATTATGAATCCATCAGGATGGGTTTTGTTCGTAGATCGAGGGGAGGCGTCAAATGGCTCAGTCACTCTATAGGGTGATTTGCGCAGCTTGCGGAAAGCCTAGAACTGTCACGGAAACTACGTTACCACAGCCCGATGGAGTCTCCCGTGTTCATTTACATGCAGTCTGCGAGACCTCGGGCTGTGCGGAATACAAGAAGGTGATTCACAGAGACGTCATTTACAGCGGCTCTCCCGTCTGCGGAGTTCATGATACGGACGATTGGCATGACGGCACAGTTGAGTGTCCAGGAGGCCACTGTAGTACCGGCCTGTAAACACTCGGCGCGTTCTCGCCGGTGGCACGCCGACTTTTGCCTGAGCGGCGACAGCCGATGTCCCTTAGAATCGTACGAAAGATGGTCAAAATCTCAGATTGTGGCCCGCTTTTTCAGGACAAGCGGCCCGTGTGAGGCAAGTGTTCTTAAGGAGAGGGCACAAAATTGGGCGTAAAAACCCGACGACTGGAAACGGAACGCTGAAAACTCTTGATTTTACTGGTGGAGCTGAGCGGGATCGAACCGCCGACCTCCTGAATGCCATTCGGTTTCCGTCAGTCACAGGCCCAAAAAGAAACCTAAAATCCCCAATGAATATCGAGAGATCGGACAGCTCATTTTGGGGCATTTTGAGCCTTGTTGTACACGGTTCGCGGACAAGAGGCGGACAACTCACACACGTGAACGGGTCGATAGGCGACCCGCTCAGGAGTTGTCACGATGGCCGCGAACCCTTACGTCGAAGCGCGTCGAGAATGGGATGAACGGTACGCCGACCTCGTTCTCGGCAAACGCAACTGGCAGATAGCGGCGGGCGGGCTGCTCGTTCTCTCTCTGATTCTCGCGAGCGGCATGGTCTGGCTCGCGACGCGAAGCCGCTACATTCCCTACGTCGTCGAAGTCGACAAGCTCGGCTACGCACTGACGGTTCCACAGCCTCTTACGGCGGTTTCAGTACCGGACGTAACCGCCCGGATGGAGCGCTACGAAGTCGCGGCCTTTATCCGCGACGCGCGCTCGATCAGCAGTGACACCCAGGTCGAGCAAGAGATGCTCAGTTCCTTGCTCGCTCACGCACGCGGCGCGGCGGATAGATTTCTGGACGAGTATTACCACTCGGACGACTTCGCTCATAACCCGTTCAAGGTTGCGCAGCACCAGACCGTCACCGTCCAAATTGATTCCATTCTCAGTCTTTCAGCACGCAGCTACCAAGTGCGATGGACAGAGACAGCGCATGATCTGAACGGTGTGACGCTCGGTGCGCCGACGCATTGGGAAGCGGTTCTGCAGACACAGGTCGTACCGACCAATTCCGACGACACGATCGTGAGCAATCCGCTCGGTTTCTACGTGACGCAAATCAGTTGGACGCAGCAGCAGGGCTGAAGGGAGGGATGCGATGAAGGCGAGCAAATTCGCAGGCACGATCGCACTGGCGCTGACGCTGAGCGCGTGTGCGGCCCAGCAGCCGCCCGCGCCCCCGCCGCTCAAGATCGTAACGGAGGCCGCGCCCAAGTCCGCAGCAACTCCGTCGTCGCCGACCAGAGCGCAGCTTCTTGCCGCGCAGCCGCCCGAGGTGCGGCAGGCGATCAAGGAGCATCAGGACGGCGGCAGGTGGCCGGTCTACCGGACCGCGCAGTTCGTGCTCTATCCGTACGGCGGGGCGTCTGAGCCAATCGTCGATTGCGCGCCGCTTCGCACCACCGACATCCAGCTGCAGCCGGGCGAGACCATCACCGATGTGGCCATGGGAGACAGCGAGCGCTGGATGGCGACGCCAGCGGCCTCGGGCGACCCGCGCAATCCGGTGCCGCATCTGGCGGTGAAGCCGCAGCTTCCCGGCATCGAAACCAACCTGACGATCTACACCACCAGGCACATTTACCACCTGATCCTGCGCGCGCGCGGACACGCGATGCAGGAGGTCGAGTTTTACTATCCGGACGAACTGCTCGCAGCGATGAAGCAGGCCGACGCGGCGGCGGCCGACGCCAAGCAAGCGGCAATCGATCCGCCGGTGGAGTCCGACGACGTGGTGAAGGTCGCGAACGTCGATCCGGCGCAACTCAATTTCTCGTACAGGGTGGCCGGCGGGAACGTGCCGTGGAAGCCGATTCGGGCCTTCGATGACGGCTCGCACGTTTACATCCAGATGCCCTCAGGAATGAAGACGAGCGATGCTCCTGCGCTACTAATCGACGCGGGCGGCGGAACGCAGATGGTCAACTACCGGGTCGAGGGCAACTACTACGTCGTCGATCGACTGTTCAGCAACGCGATTCTGGTCTCCGGAGTCGGGCGCGACCAGGACCGGGTGACCATCAGCTACGCGGGCGCAGCGAGGTGACGGTCATGGCAAATCCAGAGCCAATCCAAGAGGTCGAGGAGCAGGATCAGGAAAGGCTTGGCGGCGGCCGATTCAACCGCCTGCTGGGCCTGCTCGTAATCGCTGTGGCGATGATCGGCGGAATCGCGCTCGCACTCGGCGTGGAGTCGTCGGGAAAGAGCGAGGAAGCCGCCGTTCAGAAGGCGCTCGACGACGCCGGCTCAGCGGCGCGCGATCGCGGCGAAGTCGAAGACCTCGCCGCGCATGGAATGAGGCCTCACGCGGCCCCGAGTTACGTCGCGACTCCGGCGGTTATTGCAAACGTCCAAATGCCTTCGCAACACAGTGCGCCAAAGCCTCCGAGCCGGTACGCGCAATGGGCGCAGGAGAAGTACATGAAGGCGCTCGAAGCGCCCGAAATGGTCGCGGCGTTTCACGGCGGACAGGCGCTCGAAATCGCGAGCGCGAAAGGGCAATCCAGCAACGGTATAGACGCCAATTCTTCGAGCGATCCGACCGTTACTTTGCATCCGCCTGCATCGCCATTCACCGTGACGGCGGGCAGCGTAATTCCGGCGGTTCTGGTCAGCGGCATCAACTCCGATCTGCCCGGTCCGATTCTCGCGCAGGTAAGCGAAAACGTCCTCGACAGCGCGACCGGGAAATACCTGCTCATCCCCCAGGGCAGCAGGCTGATCGGCGCCTATCGCAACGCTTCCACTTACGGTCAGGAACGCGTGCAGATCGCATGGCAGCGGCTCATCTTCCCGAACACCGCGAGCATGGATCTGCCGCAGATGCCGGGAGCGGACCAGGGCGGCTTTGCCGGGTTCACCGATCAGGTCGATCACCACTATCTGGCGACGTTCGGCACGGCGGCGGTGATGAGCCTGATCAGCGCGGGCCAGATGGTCGGTCAGATGGGCGCCTTCGGCGGCGGCGGCGTGTACGGACCATACGGCTACTACCAGCCGAATCAGTGGGCGATGTCCGGCGAGACGGCGGGCTCCGCGGCGTCGTCACAGTTCGGCGCGTTGGGCCAGCAAATGATGGGCAACGGCCTCAATCGTCCGCCGACGATCGAAATCCGTCCGGGCTACCAGTTCAACGTGATGGTGACCGAGGACTTGGTGTTTCCGGGGCCTTACGGAAAGTGAGCGGCAATCAATTCCCTGAAAGGAGAGAAGCGATGGGAGTTCTCAAACGCAAACAGGAAAACGAAGCGATCACCTTCAAGTTGCCCGCCGCTCTAAAGCGCGAAATCGAGACGCTGCGCACGCGCGCCGAAGACGCGGGCTTTGATCTGGGCGAGACCATCACCGCCGCGATGTGGCGGCTCTGCAAGCAGATCAAGGCCGAGCTCGAAGACGCGCCCCGGCCAGGCCGGAAACTGAACGGTCGCGCCAACGGCCAATCGGCGGAGCAGGTGCAGTGAAGTTGGCAGGGCATTTCTCCGCCGCTTGGCGGCGCGCGGAGAAGAGAGTTCGGAGAGTGGATTGGGAGTTGGGAAAAGTGCGGACGGTCGTAGAGCAAGATAAAGGGCCTGCGGTACGGCACGGCATTTTCGACCGATTGCTCAAGGATTGCGCGCCCTTTTCCCGTCGGAGGGAGCCATGAGCGCCAAACTGTACAGTACGGCAGAAAACCCTGCCGGATCGCTGACTCAGCGCGTCCACTTTCAGCAATTGGAAGGCGTGCGCGGACCGATCGCGGCGATAACCGGAATTGCACTGGCGGCGGCGATTCTAATCGCGTTCGGAATCCTGATTTCGAACACCGACAGCGCCGCGCCGTCAGGCGTCTATCGCGTGGTCGGGCGCAATATCAGCCGTGGAAATTTGGTTGCGGCGTGTCTGCCGATCTCTGTCGCGCAGGAAGGTCTGGCGCGCGGCTATCTGCGCACCGGCGGATGCCCCGGCGATGCCGAGCCGGTCGACAAGATGGTCGGCGCGCTGGTGGGCGACACGGTCGAAATCGAACCGGGCTGGGTTGCCGTCAACGGCGTGCGCTTCGCTCACAGCGCGACCGTATCGCGCGATAGCGCGGGTCGGTCTCTGGAACACGTCGCGTGGGGCAAGCGCACGGTCGCCGCGAATCAGGTCTGGCTGTTCGGCTTCATTGATCGGCGCAGCTGGGATTCGCGGTACTTCGGCCCGATTCCGATCGCCAGCGTGCGCGGCAGACTCGAACCAGTCCTTACGTGGTGAATGTCATGAGCAGCAACGGCAACGCGCTTCGCAACGATAACAGCAACGGCAACGGTCACAGCCACGAGCAGGGATTGCGCGTCCATCACCTCGCCAATCTCGGCGGACTGATCGCGCTCGCCGGCCTCGATTTGGAACCGCCCGACTTTCTGCTGGGCGCTTTGCTGAGCGTCGCGGAGGAGACGGGCAAACTGACCGCGGCCCAACGCGCGCAGGTTGCCGCGATCGGCCGCAGGAAGCTTGATGAGCGCGCGACGGGCAAACGCGCGTGGAAATCGTGGCGACGCGCGCAGGAGCTTCACGCAATCACGCTCAGCACCGCGCAGGTGCGCGACATCATCGAGGCGCTCGGCGGACAGACGCCGGAGAATCCGACCCATCTGATGCTGGCGCTCAGTCAGGCGCTGACGGAGGCAGTCAGTGAAGCGGATTAGGTTCCTCCGCCAGAAGGAAGTCGATATCAAGCTCCGCCACGAATACGCGGAGCGACCGCGCAAGCTCGTGCCGTGGTGGGCGCGAGCCTTGCGTCGGGTGGGAATGCGGCGCGGACTCCGCCAGCAAACGAGCGGGAGCCTGAGCGGCGCGCGCAGCCATCGAATCCGAGTCCCCGAACCGCCGCCCTTTACTCGGCGCAGCGTGGTGAAGGCGTCGTTCTCGCGCAACGCGAAGAAGGGCGCGTGGACGGCGCACGCGAAATACCTCTCACGTCCAGGTGCGCAGCAGGAGTTCACAAAGGGGCTCGGCTTCGATTCGACGCGCGAAGACGTCGACATGGTCGCGACGGTTCGAGGCTGGGAAAAGAAGGACGAACTGATGTGGCGCTTCATCGTGTCTCCGGAGGACGCCGACCGGCTCAAGCTTCGCGACCACGTGCGCGCTCTGGTCGGGCAGATGGAGCGCGACCTCGGGACCAGGCTGGAATGGGTCGCCATCGACCATCACAACACCGACGACGCGCATGTCCATTTACTCATTCGCGGCGTTCGCGAAAACGGTCTGCCGCTGAAGATCGACCGCGACTATCTGCGCTCGGGCGTCCGGATGCGAAGCCAGGAGATCGCGACCCGCGAACTCGGACCGCGGCTTGAGCCGGAGATGCTGCAAGCGCGCGAGCGCGCGGTGCACCGCGAGCAGTGGACCGAAATCGATCGCGCGTTGCAGCGCAAGGCCGACGCGAACCGCGTCGTCAGCTACGACCATTTCCATCCCCGGACCGAGGGCGGACGAATTCGGGCCGAGCAGGAGATCGAGCGGCTTCAGTTCCTTGCGGGACTCGGGCTGGCGCAGCGCGTGGATGAACGTTCATGGCGCCTATCTGAAAGTCACGAGCGCGAGCTGCGCGAACGGCAGTTGTCGAAGGACGTGATCAAGAGCCGCGCATCCGCGCGTCAGCGTGGAATCGACGGCAGGCTGGACCGATCGCGAGAGCATCGGAGGGAGCGCAATGGCTGAACAACGTCCCTATCGGCTTCCGGGAATCGCCGCCGATGCGCGGCTTGGCCGAACCAAGCGGATGGCCGTGTTGTCCCTCGCGGCGGCCTTCATCGCAATCAATCAGGTGACGACGCAGCACGCGGCGAGCCTCTTGGCAGACGCGCCGTGGCTGGGATCGCCGATCATTCGGTTGCCCAGTATCGGGCCGCTCTACGCGCCGTCGGCGTGGATCGAATGGTGGATTCGCTGGCATGACGCGCCCGCGCTCGCCCCGCTCTGGAGTTTGTGCGCGCGCGAGGTGCTCTATCCGACGGCGGTCGTCGCCGCAATCGCGGCGGGCGCAATCGCGCTGGCCCGGCAAGGATGGCTCGCGAACCCTTCTGACCTTCACGGCTCCGCGCGTTGGGCGACGACGCGGGATCTCAAGACGGCACGCCTCATCAATTCTGGAGGCTACATCCGGAAGATCGCCGAACGCCTGCGGCTCCTGCGCCCCTTGGCGCAACGCGCCGGCGTCTATCTCGGCGTCTGGCGTCGCTCGCTCATCCGCGATTGCGGACCGGCGCACGTGCTGGTCTTCGCACCGACGCGCAGCGGCAAAGGCGTCGGTATCGTGGTTCCGACACTGCTCACTTGGCCACACTCGGTATTAGTTCACGACCTCAAGGGCGAGAACTGGGCGCTCACCGCGGGCGCGCGCAAACGCATGGGCCAGCTCTGCCTCAGATTCGCGCCCGCGTCGGCGGACGGCGGAGGCGTCAGATACAACCCGCTGTCCGAAGTGCGGCTGCGCACGCCGCACGAAGTCCGCGACGTTCGCAACATCGTGCAGATGATCATCGATCCCGACGGCAAGGGACTGCCCGACCACTGGTCGCGCGAAGGTTCGGCGTTCCTCACCGGCATGATCCTCGATCAGCTGTACACCAGCCGCGAGAAAACGCTCAACGGACTCGAAGCGCGGCTGTGCGATCCCGATCACCCGATCGAGGAGACGATCCAGCAAATTATGCGCGCCGAGCACGATCCGTCGGGCGCGACGGGCTGGACGGACGCGCGCGGCATAGCGACCCGGACGCATCCGATCATCGCGCGCGCGATGCGCTCAATGCTGGACAAGAGTCCGAACGAACGCTCCGGAGTTATCTCGGAGGTGAAAGGCTTTCTGGAACTCTACCGCGATCCCGTCATCGCGGCGAATACGGCCGTATCTGATTTCCGGATCACCGATCTGATGAATCACGAACGGCCGGTGTCGCTCTATGTCGAAGTTCCGCTGGCTCACAAGGATAGCCTGAAGCCGCTCATACGCCTGATGCTGAGTCAGATACTGCATCGGCTGACCGAGCATCTCGAATTCCGAAACGGCCGCGCCGTGACCGGCTACCGGCGTCGGTTGCTGCTGATGATCGACGAGTTCCCGAGCCTTGGGCGGCTCGACATGTTCGCCGACTCGCTGTCGTTGATCGCCGGATACGGCATCAAAGCTTGTCTTATCGCCCAGGACTTAAGCCAGATCCACGCCGCCTACGGGCACGACGAGGCGATCACGTCGAACTGCCACACGCGGGTCGCGTTCACGCCCAACCGGATAGAGACCGCGCGGCTGCTGTCGCAGATGGCCGGTGAGGCGACCGTGCGCCACGCGCATCGGACGGTCTCAAACTCGGGCGCGAGTGTCTCGGAGCCGGAAGTCGCGCGGCCCCTGCTCACTCCGGACGAGGCGATGCGGCTTGGCGCGAACGAGGCGTTGATCTTCGTCAGCGGCAGACCGGCAATCCGCGCCAACAAGCTTCGCTATTACGCGCAACCGTTCTTCAAGCGGCGGGCGGAGATCCCGCCGCCCACCCGAAGCGAGCGAATCGAAGTGACGCCTGCTCAAACCGTCGCAGAATCCGCGCGCGCGGAGGACGCGCGAGAAACGGTCCCCGAACCGGCGCGGGCGCACGCACTGCCGAGCCCGCTCGCGAAATTGAAGGCGGAGAAGCCGAAAGGCGGCGAACAGCTCTCGTTTCTGAAGTTCGCGGTCGAGGGCGGAAATTACGCGGATGCCGCGAATGAGAAGGGTCCGAAGGAGAGACTGCTGTGAGACGACAGATAACCGCCTATCTGAGCGAAGAGGATTTCACCAAGCTTCGCGACGAGGCCGAGGAGCGCGGAATCACGCTCTCGCGCTACATCAAGGAGCGGCTCTTTCAGTCCGAGAGCGGTGGGGGCCTGACGTTCTCGGACGCAATGCTGGCCGCGACCGAAAAACGGATCGTCGACGCGCATCGCGCGGCCGTCGCGCACAGCCTCAAGCCGATCGCCCAGCAGCTTACGACCATGCTCGCGATGCTCGATCAATTCGCGCTCAGCGTGCTGAGCCATCTTCCGGAGATACCGGAGGCGCAGCGCAAACAGGCGCTCGCTTCGGGCGCAAGACGCCATCGCGGATGGCGGGCCGAGGTCGAAGAGACGCTCAAGCAGATGACGCCTGCTCCGGCGACCGGCAGAAAGAGCGCCGCGCGCGAGGGGGAATCGGCATGAACTCCGCGCGCGAGCTACAGGACCGGCGGCTCGACGAACTGCTTCGCCGGCAGCTTGGAACACGCATTCTTGCGGCCATCGCCGATCCGAAGGTGACCGAGATCATCATCAATGATGACGGTCGCGTCTGGTTTGAGGCGTATGGGCGCGGGATGCACGAGGCCGGACTGTCTCTCGCGGCGTCGCAAGTCGAAAGCCTGATCGGAACGGTTGCCGCGTCGCTGGGCGCGGTCGCCAACGCGGGCAATCCAATCATCGAGGGCGAGCTTCCGATCGGCGGCATCCGCTTCGAAGGATTGCTCCCGCCGGTCGCGCGCAAGCCGTGCTGCGTGATGCGCAAACCGGCGCAGGTGCTCTACACGCTCGACGATTACGTTCGCGAGGGGATTCTGACGGCGGCCCACGCGGAGGTTCTGCGCAAAGCAATCGACGAGCGTCGGAACATCGTCGTCGCAGGCGGGACCGGCTCCGGCAAGACGACGCTGGCGGGCGCGCTGATCAACGAAATGGTCGCGCGCTCCGATCCGAACGAACGTTACGTGATCATCGAGGACACCCTCGAAATCCAGTGCCGCGCTCGCAACCTGGTGCAGCTGCATACCGCCGACAGCGCCGACATGACGCGGCTGGTACGGACCACGATGCGGCTGCGGCCCGATCGGATCATCATCGGCGAGGTGCGTGGCGCGGAGGCGCTCGCGCTGCTCAAGGCCTGGAATACGGGACATCCGGGCGGTGTGACGACGATCCACGCGAACAGCGCCGCCGCGGCGCTGGTTCGGCTTTCCAGTCTGGTTCAGGAGGCTGGAGTCCCGCCGCAGCCCGAGCTGATCAGCGAAACGATCAACCTGCTCGCCTTCATCGTGCGTATGCCCACCGCCCGCAGGGTGACGGAAATAGTCCGCGTCAGCGGTTATGACACACAGCGGGGATTCACTTTGACGCCGGAGGAGTAACGCCATGAAGCCGGAACTACAGATTCTCTACGCCCTTGGCGTAGTCTCGCTGAGCGCGACGCTAGCGCGCGTCGGTTCCGACGGCAGGATGCGGTTTCTGGACTGGCTCACGGCCGGCAGCGTGGTGGCGATGTTCATCCAAATCACGACGATGATCGCTCTCGGAAAATTTTAGGAATCAGAAGCAAGGAGGTCAGCACAATGCGGCGGCTAAAGAAGATCAGGGTTGGGTTGAGGAAATGGACGGCGCGGCTCAGCTACGCCTTCGGCATCATCACGATCGCGTGGCCCGCGCAGGCGTTGGCGGCGACCGCCGGCGGCGTGCTGCCCTGGGACATGCCGCTGATGACGCTTCAGACCGACCTGCAGGGGCCGGTCGCCCATGCGGTCACGACGGCGGCGATCATCGGCGCGGGGATCATGTGGTCGGTGAGCGAGCACGGCACCGGCGTGCGCAAAATGTCCGCGCTCGCGTTCGGCGGATCCTGCGCGTTGGGCGCGACCCAGCTGATGACCACGCTCTTCCCGATGGGCGGCGCGCTCTTCTAGCGCGCTAGCGGAGGCGAGCATCGAGCCGCAGCGAGCAGGCGAGTCTGCGAGCTGCGTAACCAATGAAGGAGGATCGGACGATGGCGCAAAGCGAACGGCGGGTGAGCACAATCCATCAGTCGCTGACCCGCCCCATCCTGCTGGCAGGCGCGGAACGGCAGCTTGCAATCGCGAACTGGATCACGGCGGCGGCGCTGATACTGGGCAGCGGCCTTCACTGGTACACGATCGCGCTGGGAACTTTTCTTGTGACGGTCGGGCACTGGGCCTTGGTTCAGGCCGCCAAGTTCGATCCGCAACTCAGCCAAGTCTACATCCGCCACATTCGCTTCCAGCATTACTACCCGGCGCGGGCGGCGATCTCCGCGCCGCCGCCGCGCGTTCGTCCGTCAGTGCCGACGCCGAAAGAGATGCGCGCCTGATGGCGAAGGGGAGGACTCATGCTGTTCAAAGAGTTCATCGACCTGAGACGAAAACCCTCGAAGCTGCTCGGCCTGCCCGACCAGTTGAACTACGCGATTCCGGTCAACGACCGGACCATCGCGCTCAAGGACGGCGCGTTCCTGTCCGCATTCGAGTGCTCGGGACTCGACCTCAACTCCGCCAGCGCCGAGGAGCTCGACGCCCACCGCGCCCAGGCCAATCGCGCGCTTGCCCGCCTGGACGACGGCTTCATGTACAACGTCGATTTGATCCGCTACCCGAGCGTCGATTATCCAAGGCGGACATTCGCAGATCCGGTCAGCGCGATGCTCGATCGCGAGCGCGAGGTCCAATACTCGGCGGAAGGCAGGCACTTCGAAACGCGATGCGTCCTGACCATCACCTATCGTCCACCTGCCGATGTCCAAACCAGGATCGCGGGGCTGTTTCTCTCCGGAACGCCCACGCGCGTTGATTGGCGGCGACAGCTCGACTGGTTCGAGCAGCGCCTTCGCGAATTTGACGACGCCATTAGCCCGGTTTGGAAACTCACGCCGCTCGATCTCGGCGCGCTGCTATCGCACATCGCGACCTGCATCAACGGCCGCATGACCAGAATCGCCCAACCGCGCAGCCCGATCCATCTGGATGCGGTTCTCGGCAATCAGGACTTCATTGCCGGCTTCAAGCCGCGCGTCGGCGGACGGCACATCCGCGTCGTTGCGCTTTCCGGTTTTCCGCCGTTCTCGTATGCAGAGATGGCGGCATTCCTGAGCGAACTGCCAATCTGCTACCGCTACTCGATTCGCGGAATCCCCGTCGGTCCGAGAACCGCCATCAGCCAGCTTACCGTCTATCGGCGCAACTGGTTCCAGAAGCGGCTCGGACTGCGCGGCGTGATCAGCGAGCACTTCGGCTCCGGGGCGGGAGCGGCCTTTCAGAATCAGCATGCGCTCAAAATGGCGGCCGACGCCGACGAGGCGATCGCCGAGGCCGAGGGCGGCGCAGTCCGCTATTGCTACGTCACCCCGAAGGTCATCATCACCGAGGACCGTGCCGACATCGCCGACGAGAACGCGCAGCTCGTCTTCAAGGTCTGCCAGAACATCGGCTTCGATCCGCGCATCGAGTCGATCAATGCGGTCGAGGCGTGGCTCGGCTCTCTGCCGGGACACGGCTGGTACGACATCCGCCGGCCGCTCGTAAACACCCAGAATCTTGCCGACATTCTGCCGCTCACCAGCATCTGGCCAGGATTGGAGATCAATCCATGTCCCTACTATCCGAAGGATACGCCGGCGCTCTGCTATGGGGCGACGACCGGCAGCACTCCGTTTCGCTTCAATCTCCATGTCGGGGACACCGGTCATACCGGGATTTATGGCCCGACTGGCAGTGGCAAGAGCGTCGCGCTGGGAGCCATCGCCGCGAACTTCCGCGCGGTGCCCGACGGACAGATGTTCTTTTTCGACAAGGGATACTCGGCGTTCGTTCTCACCAAGGCGCTCGGCGGACAGCACCTCGATCTCGGCGAAGACGAGGTTCCGCTGCAGCCGCTAGCGCGCATTGACGACGAGACCGACCGGATGAAGCTGCAGGGGCTGCTCGAAGATTGGCTTCAGCTGCAGAATGTCCAGCTCGCGCCGAATCAGCGCAAGGCGCTATGGCGCGCGCTGACGCTTATCGCCGAGGCGCCGCCGGAGCAGCGCACCATCAGCAATCTCGTCACGCAGGTGCAGGACGGCGTCGTCCGCGACGGACTGAACGCCTTCTCATTGGCGGGACCGTTGGGCCGGTTCCTTGACGCCGACCAGGACGTGACGCTCGAAGGAAACTTCGTCACCTTCGAGCTCGAAACCCTCATGGCGATGGGACCGAAGGTCATCGTCCCGGTCGCGACCTATCTCTTCCATCGAATCGACCAGCGCCTCGATGGCCGCCCGACGCTCATCGTCCTCGACGAAGCCTGGGTGATGCTCACCAACAGCGTCTTCGGCGCGAAGATCGAAGAATGGCTCCGCACGCTCCGCAAGAAAAACGCGGCCGTCGTGCTGGCGACCCAGAGCCTGAGCGAGATCGCCAACTCGGCCCATCGCGACGTAATCCTCGAGTCCTGTCCGACGAAGCTCTACCTGCCGAATCCTGAGGCGAAGAACGCCGCGAGCCGCGAGATGTATCGGCGCTTCGGACTCACCGACCGACAAATCGAGATCGTCGCCGAGGCCGTGCCCAAGCGCCACTACTATTACGTGTCGCCGCTCGGAAGGCGGCTGTTTCAGTTTTCGCTCGGTCTCGCCGCTCTAGCCTTCATCGGCGCTGGATCGAAAAGCGACATTATCGCCGCGCGGCGGTTGATCGAGCAGCACGCCGAACGCTGGCCCAGCGAGTGGCTTCGCGCCCGCGGACTTGGCGATTGGGCGGAGCACCTCGATAGGCTCCGGAGCGAAGTCGAGCGACCGGTTAGCAAACTGCTTGAAGGCGATGCCGTGGCACCGATTTACGCCAACGGACGAGTCCATCACGAGGAGGTACGCTAATGAAGTCGAGAAATTCGGCCCGATTCTTATCCGCTCTTTTGGCCGCCACCACATATATCGTGCTTGTGCCCGCAGCCGCGCGCGCGCAGTTCGGCGGCGGAACGCAAATCGTCTTCGACCCGCAGATGTTCGCGCGGCAGTTCCAGCAGCTGCAACAGGAGACCGCCACCGTCACGAACCTCGCTCAGCAGCTTCAATACATGGCCCAAAACACCACCGGCGGCGGCGCGGGAGTCTGGCAGTCGAATCAGAGCCTGCTGACCAATCTCGGAAACCTGATTAACGAACAGGAAGGGTTGTCCTATAGCTTTCAGGGGCTGACGCAGCAGTTCGACCAGCTCTATCCGGGCTATAACACCGCGAGTACCCCCGGCGTCCAAAGTCCCGAGGCAACTACGGAAACGACGCTCAATACGCTGAACGGAGCTCTCGCTTCCGCGCAGACTCAGGCTCAGGACTTTCAGGCCGAGCAGGCCGCACTGCAAACCCTTGAACTAAAGAATCAGACGGCGGTAGGCAGGCTGCAGGCGATCCAGGTCGGTAACGAAATCGCGCTCGCGCAGGTGCAGCAGGTGCAGATGCTCCGCCAACTCGTGATGGCGATGATGAACTCGCAGAACGTCGCGGCGGCGAGTCAGGTGAACCGTCAGACGCAAAGCGCACTGGAAGCGCAGGCCCTATTCTCGGCACCATCCGCACCAGGAACCCCTGACATGTACCATGACGCTTCTCCACCGCCGCAGCCGTAAGGTCTGCTCAGGAGATCGAAGATGAAGAACATCAAGAGTCCCCTCATTCTAGTCTTCGCCATCATTGGCGTATGCGCAGTGGTTTACGGCGGTTGGCATTTGTACCAGGAGCACGTTGCGAACGAGCAAGCAAAGGCAGCATTTACCGCACCTCCGGCAAAAGGAGTCCCGGACATGTACCACAACGCTCCGCCACCACCGCAACCGTAGCTACAAAATCGCGCCTAACTGGCGGACCGGGAAGGTGTCAGCATGAACAACTTCAACGATATCGTCGCCCAGTTCTATACGGCGGCGGCGAAGTACAGTGCTGGTATTCAGCCATACGCTATCAAGCTCTTCGTGGCCCTCCTCCTTATCGACATTCTCGTCACTTGGATTCAATTCACCGCGGAAGGTCAACTCGACGCAGCGCACTTCCTCGGTCGGCTGATCAAGCACATGCTCAGCGGCGGATTTGTCTATCTCATGATCGTCAACGCGTTTCCATGGATGAACGCGGTGGTGAAAAGCTTCTCATCGATTGGCGCCGCCGTTACAGGTCTGCCCGCTCTTAGTCCGCAAACTGTGCTCCAACTAGGAGCCAACATGGCGGGCACACTCTTTGACGCCCCCGCGAACGCAAGTCTGATGACGAACCTGGAACTAGCAATTGTACAAAGCGTGGCGGCATTTTTCGTTTTACTCTCCTTCGTAGTGACCGCTGCAATGCTGATTCTGACGCTTATCGAGGCGTACCTTGTCGTTGGCGGTGGAGTAATCCTTTTGGGGCTGGGCGCTAATCGTTTCACGGCGCCCGCTGCCGAAGGCTACTTCGGTTATGTCATCCGAGTCGGCGTCAGGCTGCTCTTTTTCTATCTTGTGTTGGCTGTTGGCGTGCAGATGGCGACCGAGTGGAGCGCGGCGCTGGCCGCCGCGTGCAAGCCGGTACCAGCTACCCTCCCTTGGTGGACTACGTACGGCGTTCCGCCGAGCTCTATCGTAACAACGGTCTGTTCAGGGTCTCTCTCCGTTTCCACAATGCTCACATATGCGGCGTTGGCGATCGTATTTATGATCGTAACGGTGTCCGTTCCTCACATGGCCGCAGGGATTGCCGGCGGCACGATCGGACTCGCGCTCAGCCATGCGTTCGAGGCGGCATTCATCGCGCAGACCGTGATTCGTCCGATCACCGGCGCACTACAGACCGGATTCAACAAGGTCGCGCACCGTGACAGTGGCGAAGGCGACGGTAAGAACGAATCGGCGCTTTGGATCAACGCGATGGAGTCGGGCCGGCAAACGCAGCGCCTCGGCAACCTCGGTCCTTCCGGCGGACAACCGGTTCCCGCTCCCAAGGATGTTCGCGCCACTTCGGTGATTCCCTCGCGCCCGGCAGGCACCACGCCGATGAATCGCGGTACGGCCCCGGTAGCGGGCAGCAACGGAACCAAATCGATCGGAAAGGAAACCACGAATTTCTGAACAAAGTCTCTCTGCGCACCGGCGCGCGGATTCGTGAGTTATGAGCGCAGAAATCGCGCATAGCATGGTCGGACGGCAATTGACGGCGATGGGGTCGGAGCACTTCGACATCGGAGTCCTGCGGCGGGGCGGCCGGATGCTACTTCGCGAGGGCTGGACCGCAAACAAAATAGAACCGGCGATCCGATGGCTACGCCACGAAAACGCGCATGGCGCGCAAATCTTCGTCCGGCCGCATGGGTTGCACGCCTTGAGTCTCATCGACGACCTGAGTGCATCGACAATCGCCGCGATGAAGGTCTCTGGTTTCCAGCCCGCCGTGATAGTCGAGACCTCGCCCGCCAACTTTCAGGTATGGCTCAATCACGGCCGCATTCTTGATCGCGATCTAAGCAGCCTCGCGGCGAAGGAACTATCACGGCGCTTTGGCGGCGACCTGTCGAGCGCCGACTGGCGCCACTTCGGCCGCCTGGCCGGATTCACGAACCAAAAGGAAATCAGACGGCTTCCGAACGGACTGGCGCCATTCGTCCGTTTGCGCGAGGCGCAGGGGCGAGTCTACAGCGCCGCCCCGGAATTCCTTCGACAACTTGATGCGCTCGCGGCGGACGCGCGCGCAGAACGTGAGGCGAGATTCTCCACGCGAGATGGCGGCAGGGATCGCACAATCCGTTCGCTCGACGAATTTCAGCGCGATCCCAAATATGGCGGCGACCTGCATCGCGCCGACATGGCATGGGCGGATTACGCTGCGAGCCGCGGACTGTCAGCGACGGAAATCGAACGGGAGATCATCAATGCGCGCGACCTTTCCAAGAAGGGCGGCAGGCGGCGGCAAATCGCCTATGCCGAACGAACCGCGCTCAAAGCCCTGGCGGCCGTCCGCCGCATTCATCTGTAGCGCGGCTCCGCTATGGACGGCGCAGCGGACAGATGCCGCCCGGCGCAGGAGCGCCTGCCGTTCCCGCTGCACCGCGCTTGAAGCGGTGCGCCGTCGCTCCACTGCAAGCGCGCCAGCCCCTGAGGGGACGCTCCGCTCTGTCACGCTCGCAAGCTGCGCTCCGACGGATCGGGATTACGCGCAACCGTCCGGGTTTGGGTGAGCAACCGCATCCGAATCAGGCAGCCGCCAACGCGCGTGGCGACCACGACGCGTCGGTTCTTATCAGCGTGTTCAGGATTACCAGGACCTGCCGCATGCAGACCACCAACGCAACTTTTGAGAGCTTCCCTGCCGCATGAAGACGCCGATAGCACCCACCGATGATCGGGTTTCCCTTCAGCGCCGCGATCGTGGACACTTTGAGCATTCCGCGAACCGACGACCGCCCGCCCCAGATCATCCGCCGACCACGCAAACTGCCGCCGTCTCGATTGAAGCGCGCTACTCCGACCAGTGCGGCGATCTGCTCGCGAATGAGTGCGCCCAGCTCCGGAAGTTCTCCGAGCAGGGTGGCGCCGGCGACCGGTCCCACGCCGGGAACGCTGCGCAGCACCGCCGCTTTTGCGCGCCAGGCCGGGTTCTCGCGAAGAATTCGAGCCAGGTCGCGGTCTCGCATCTCCACCTGATTCTTCAGGCGGCACACGGTAGTCGCGATTCCGCGCCGAACGACATAGAGCGCGTTCGGCGCGCGATTGCCTTCCGCCACAATCATGCCCAGCAGCTGGCGTCTGCGCGCAAGCAAACTCCGGAACTTGCGAGTTTGGAGGTCCGGCAGCACGCGTTGCTCGGGCTTGAGCGCTTCGCCGTAATGCGCGAGCACGTCAGCATCAATCGCATCGGTCTTCGCCAGCCGGGCAGTCGCGCGCGCGAATTGCCGCACCTGTCTAGCGTTGACCACTCCCGCGGGCAACTTCTCGGCGACCAAGCGTTCCAAAAGCTCGAGTTCGTACCCGCCGGTCGCCTCGAGCACAACACATTCTGGCAGCGCTCTCTTCAGCAAGTTGATAATCCGTGAGATCCCGCGGTTTGTATTGCTCAAGATGAGCCGCTTTCCACTTGGCCGGAATCCTACGTCCAACTGAACCTTCGACACATCGATCCCGACCGCACCCATTCTCTCCATCTGCCGCATCTTTTCAGCTTTCGTCACAGCCCCGCCTTGAACGATTCGGACTCTTGCGCCCCGGCGACCGTTCGGGCTTGTGATTCAAGGTTGAGCTGCGACGATCAGTACAAGACTCTACGCGGGCTTAATCAGAGCACGCTCTCAAGCGCTCGGCCGCAGCAATGTCGAATTCCTCACGTTCGTTTCCAACTTGTTGCTGCGGCGATCAAGGGTTGCTCACGCTCGGTCTCGTGTGGAACCATACGGTTGCGCGACCTACCACAGCAAGCTCTTTTTACCATAGTCGAAGGCGCGCTCGCCGTCGGCCTTCGAGAAAGACGCCCGGATGCAACCAGTCAGTCAAAATCTAAAAGAGCGATGCGACCTTTTCGGCAGTGAAATTTCAAATCTTGACCTGACGCTTCTGACAAACCGACAGCGTGAGGTCGCCGAGTTGCGGAAGGCGGGCCTTGGTTTCACAATGATTGGCTTCCGACTTGGAATCAGCGCGGAACGAGCGCGCCAGATCGCGGCGCGATTATTGTCGCGAGCCCGGCTAAAGGACCGATCTACTCGGACTTTAACGAACCATTCGGACTTGAAGAATCGACCGACGACGGCCAATCGGTTGCGCGATTCGGAAGTCAATGTCCAACTTTCAGGCGGTTGCGTTCTCGCGCCTTCACGGATTTTACGCTCACCGCTTCGGGTCGATACGACCAGACTCACAATTCGAGCCGGAGCGCGCCATGGAGATGTTCTCCGAGCGCAGGACCTGCTCGATTCGCCGCAGTTGTCTCGAACCGTACCCCGCCAGGCTTCCTCCTTAAAGCCTCCTACTCTGGATTCGCTCCATTTTCAGAACCGCACGAAAGCACTAAAAAGCGAAACTCCGCCATCTAATGATAAATTAAAGGAATACAGCGATTTTTAAAGCGCCAGGCTTTGTCAGAAAAGGTTCAACCGACTATTTGTAGTGAGAATTGACGATGAGTAACAATTCGCGCTAGATGAGCACGAGAAAGGTTAGAAATATTTGCGGTTAGGCCTGATTCGTTCCTGACGGAAAACTATCCAAAAACAAGTCAGGGAATCGAATTGCCGCTTTTTGCGCCGGATCTTGGCTGACCGGCCATCGCGCCAAACTGAAAATATCCCGGGGGGGAGAAGGGACGGAGCCGTGCTCAAACGCCGCCCAACAACCGGGGAGTGGAACTTCGACCACGAGGAACTCGAGAAAATCTTCGAAGCGCTACGCGCGGCGATTAAGGGGGACGAATCAGCCCCAATTGCGGCGACGGCGTCCGATCGGTCGGGCTCGTTAGCTGCACAAGCGGAGGAAAACGCTCAGGTTATAGAACTGGACCGCGTCTACTGGACCGCGCTTGAAAAATGCCTGTCCCTCAACGATGTGGACGCTTCTCTAAATTGTTACAGCGACGCTCTGCATCGGGCGTTCGACGACTTAACCCGCAAAACGGGTTGCGCCGCAACGGCGTTGGAAACATTGCTAGTCGAGGTCGCTGCGCTCACCGAAGCGGTCGAGACGCGGATTAAATCATCGACATTGAGCCATGGTGACGAGTCGGCAGCCGCTCTGGCGGCTGCTCGCCTTCTTTGGTTGCGGAGCGAAAGACAAATCAATCTGACGCATGCGGCGACAACCAAGCAGCTTGTCGCTGACTTGAGGGATGCTCTAGCCGAAGAAACGAAGCGAAGGAAAATAGCTCAATCGCGTTTGAATGGAGCCTATCAGGCGCTTCACGAACACGAATCTATCTTCTCTACGGCGCTGGGCGAATTGCACGATCACGCGATGTTTATGTTTGATGCTCTCGGCCGCATTACGAATTGCAATCAAGCGGCGGCGGAGATGAGCGGGTTTTCGAGCGATCAACTCGTGGGCTTTGATCGCTTCAATTTATACCTTCCAGAAGACGTTGCGGCCGGATTGCCGCAACGAGATCTCGCCGCAGCGCGAAATAACGGTCGCATTCGATCTGAAGGTTGGCGGGTCAAGCGCGATGGCGGGCGCTTCTGGGCGCATTTTATCCTGGTCTGCCGGAAGGATCATCTTGGAGAACCCTGTGGTTTCGTCGAGATTGTTTCCGACATGGCGCGTGAAGGACGGATATCACGCCAATTGCGAGAAGAGGAGGATAAATTTCGCGCGATTTTCTTCAACAGCATGGAGATCGCCGTGATTTTGCGCCTCACCGACTGCCGCTACCTTGAGGTTAACGACGCCGCTTGCAAAGCCTACGGATTGCGCCCGGAAGAAGTCATAGGGCGCACTCCGCTGGAACTCAACGTCCTCGCAGAGCCAGACGAATTCGCGAAAATGGTGGACGAGCTTCAACGCAACGGCGCAATCAAGAATTTCGAATTGCTCACGAGGCGTCATGACGGTCAATTGCTGCCAGTCCTGCTTTCGGCGGTCGTTCTCACGATCGGAAACGAGCGATGCTGTCTTGTAACGGCGCGGGACATCGGCGAGCTGAAACGCGCGGAAGAGGAAAGGACTCGCGCCTTTCGAGCGGCAGAACGCGCGGCGAGTCTTAAAGCGGAAGTCATCTCGCTGGTTTCGCATGAACTCCGGACACCCTTGAACGTGCTGCTCGGAAGTTTCGAACTGGCGCCGGATTACATCGCCGGCGGAGATTACGCGGCGCTGACTGACTTACTCGCGGCTTCAAACCGCGCGGCGCGCCGCCTGACCGATACAATCAATCACATCATTGATCTATCGCGAATTGACAGCGGCAATTTTGAATTACGGCCGGAGTCGGTCAACCTGCGCCAAACGGTTGATACCGTCATTGACTCCATTCGCGAATCGGCGGAGCGCAAAGGCATCCGTCTGAGCATTTGTAATGACGCTCCCGACGCGACGATGGAATTCGATCGCGAATGCCTCACCAAGGCTCTCTATAATCTGGTTGACAACGCGATAAAGTTTACGATTTGCGGCGAAGTGGAAATTAGAATTTATCGCGCAGCGGACAACCGCATTTGCCTCTCTGTACGCGATTCGGGCATCGGCATCGATCCCACACTCCTTCAAAATATTTTCGAGCCGTTCTTCCAGGCGAGTTACGGGTTGGCGCGCCGTCATCAAGGGTCCGGATTGGGTTTGGCGGTGACTAAACGCTACATTGACTTGAACCGAGCCGAGATCTTCGCGGCTAGCGAGCCTGGCAAAGGATCATTTTTCATAATCCAACAGGCATTGCCGGCAGAACGGATAGCGTTGGCCGACTGCGCTCCCGCTCCGAATCGCGACTCGTCGATCTTCAGGGATTAGATAACGATCCGCAGCGATCCTCGCGCAAGTTACGAACCGTGATCGCCGATTTACTTGTGGGCGTCTTTCGATTTGTCCGACGCTCGAACACCCACCGCAGCCGCATCCGCGCACGCCGCATCTCCGTTTCCGGCCCCCTTTTACAGTCGTTCATTCTGCGTAATTTGCAGTCACCCTAATCACTGCGGTTAAAGCGAGGGCATGACTGATAACTGCAGTTCCCTGCGCGTGTCGCGCCTCCTCGCTCCGATTCCCCGCAGTTCCGCGCTGGAATTCCACGCCTCTGTCTAATTGCACGCCGTGTCGACACCGACACTAAAGCAGGGCGCGCCAGGGCATGCCAGATTCCGATAAAAGCCTAACTCCATACCAGGCGTTATCTTTGAAAGCTCTTTGTACTGTTTGTACTCTTTGCAGCTCGCCACGCCACCGCCGTTTACTGTATAATATAAAAAATACCATCCTAATTTCAATCGCAGAGTAGGATCGCTGCTTTTCACGCAATCAAGACTTGGTATGTACATATCAGACGGGACTGGATGTGGATAATCTTTAGGATAGGCGAAGCCGTTGCCGGTTACTCGGCAATTCGAAGGAGGATTCGGTCCAGTGAGATGGCAGGCGAACGGATGCGAATACCACGCGCTGCCTAACATATCCCTGCACCCCAACAGCGTTTCGTACGGGCCGATGTAGATGGGTGACGCCCCACTAGCTGGAGGCGTGGCCGTCCAAAACCAGTATGCCCTGTCTTTTTTCTTCTTTGGATGTCTGCGATACCTTGCATACGATGCTCCAGTATGAACGCTCTCACTGACAGCCATGGTTGGCGCCGTCGCATCACTATAATTTAAGCCGCTTCCCGCAATTGCGCACGGCGCAAAAAAAATTACGATCAGCGCCACGCTCGCGCGAAGTTTTTTCATGTTTGTGTCTCCTTTTGGCACACTCATAAATGAACCGGAGCCGCCCGGCGGAAATGCTAGAGACGAGCTATCTTGCTATTTCGACGCGCGATAAAATGCGCCATGTGAATAGCTAGACAATTTGTATCGATGCTGCAGTTTCGCAGAGACTTTAAAGGGAAATAGCTTAATCGCGCGTAAATCGTGCGGGCGGCCGCACCCACGCACGCATAGCGAAGATGCATGCGAACGGGTCAGTGCATAGGAGATGCCAACGCATCACCAAGGAAAGGCGCGGCATTAGCATGAGGTTGCTCTAGATGCGGCGACGATACATTGGCGGACGACAAAAGAACGTCGCCATAGTTATGACGACTAGCGAGCTGAGAGTGAGAAGATAAAAGTCGATTCTTTAATCAGTGAATTTGAATGCAGAGAGAAGATCAAAAGGATCTGATATAGAGCACTAAGGGAGGGCGATGGCCGAAATACTGCAGCTTTGCCTGAACGGCGGCTGTTGAGCTGAACGGTCCGGACATGCGGCGTGGGGGAATTCAGTTGTTTCCAGGGCTGGCTCGACCTAAGCCGTTTCGGTGGAGGGTGTTGGGCAGCGGTAATGAGACTGCGCTGAATTGCTCCTTCCGTGGTAGATCGGCGAGAGATCGTCGAGGACGGAGTGGCGGCGATATGAGTTTGGCTCTCGTGACAGCGGCAGTATAAGGTGACGCTCGACCAAGGAAGACAATGGAAGCTGGCCAACTGAACTGGATAGCGAACTTCATCTGGAGCATCGCGGACGATGTGCTTCGCGACCTTTACGTGCGTGGCAAGTACCGGGACGTGATCCTACCGATGACGGTCCTACGTCGGCTCGACTCGCTCCTCGAACCGACCAAGCAAGCTGTGCTGGAAATGAAGGCCTCGCTCGACAAAAAGGGCATCGTCCACCAGGACCAGGCGCTCCGGCTCGCTGCGGGCCAGGCGTTCTACAATACGTCGAAGTTCACCTTGCGCGATCTGAAAGCCCGCGCAAGCCAACAGCAACTGAAGGCCGACTTCGAAGCGTATCTCGACGGATTCTCGCCCAACGTCCAGGACATCCTCGAAAAATTCGAGTTCCGCAATCAAATTCCGAGGCTTTCGAAGGCCGATGCGCTCGGCACCCTAATCGAGAAGTTCCTGTCGCCGGACATCAATTTGAGTCCCAATCATGTGCTGAATGGCGATGGTTCCGTTAAGCACCCCGGCCTCGACAATCACGCGATGGGGACAATCTTCGAGGAACTCGTCCGCCGCTTCAACGAAGAAAACAACGAGGAAGCTGGCGAGCACTGGACCCCGCGCGACGTGGTGAAGCTCATGTCCCGCTTGGTCTTTCTCCCGATCGCCGACCAGATCGAATCTGGCACGTATCTGCTTTATGACGGCGCGTGCGGGACCGGCGGCATGCTCACGATCGCCGAGGAAACCTTCCGGCAGCTCGCGGAACAACATGAAAAGCAGGTTGCCACTCATCTCTACGGCCAGGAGATCAATTCGGAGACATACGCGATCGCGAAAGCGGATCTGCTGTTGAAGGGCGAGGGCGAAGCCGCCGACAACATCATCGGCGGACCCGAGTACTCGACGCTTTCAAATGACGCCTTTCCCTCGCGCGAATTCGACTTCATGCTTTCCAACCCGCCCTACGGCAAAAGCTGGAAGAACGACCTTGAACGCATGGGCGGCAAGGACGGAATTAAGGATTCGCGCTTCATCATCACGCACGCGGGCGACTCCGAGTACTCGCTGCTCACGCGCTCAAGCGACGGCCAGATGCTCTTCCTGGCCAACATGCTTTCCAAGATGAAGAGCGACACCAAGCTGGGCAGCCGCATGGCTGAAGTCCATAACGGTTCATCGCTGTTCACTGGCGACGCCGGCCAGGGTGAAAGCAACATCCGCCGATGGATCATCGAGAAGGATTGGCTTGAGGCGATCGTCGCATTGCCGCTCAACATGTTCTACAACACCGGCATCGCGACCTACATTTGGCTTCTCAGCAATCGCAAGCCCGATCATCGCAAGGGCAGAGTCCAACTCATCGACGCGACGCAATGGTTCAAGCCGCTGCGCAAAAATCTGGGCAAGAAGAATTGCGAGCTTTCCGACGATGACATCAAGACGATCTCCGATACGTTCCTCGCCTTTGAGGAAACGGTAGTGTCGCGGAGTTGGTGGAAAAGTGAAAAGGCGTCAAGATCCGGTGAGTTGAGCCACAACTCGCGCCCGCTGTTGGGCGGGTGCCGAAGGATGACGCCGTGGAGAGGGATAGCAGGAGTCGG
>JAJZAG010000252.1 GCA_021799555.1 Deltaproteobacteria bacterium
GATCGCGCAGGCGAGCTATACTTTGCGCCGACGCTGCTCGATGGTGCGCCGCAACAGTCCGAGATCGTGCAGCGCGAAGTCTTTGGTCCTGTGCTCACGTGGCAAACGTTTCGCGACGAAGACGAACTGATCGAGCTCGCAAACGGCACGCGCTATGGGCTGGCGGCGATGGTCTTCAGCCGCGATCGCGAGCGCGCGATGCGAATTGCCGGGCGCGTCGTCGCGGGAACGGTGTGGGTGAACTGCTTTTTCGTGCGCGAGCTTGCGGCGCCGTTTGGCGGCAGCCGCGATTCCGGAATCGGGCGCGAAGGTGGCAACTGGAGTTTCGATTTTTACTGCGACGTGAAGAATATCGCGGCGCTAAAAGGCTCGTTCAATTGATTCGCCGGCGCGGCGCGCGGCTCGATTTCCGGCAGTCGACGAACGTCGATCCGCCCGAGCGCTGACAGGAGTAAATACCATGAGTGTACTCGATGGACCGCGCGTTGAATGGCGCCGCATCCTGCATGAGGGCCAGCCCAAATGGGTGCGGCCCGATGGCGAGCGTCTGGTGCTGGGCGATGGCCGCTCGATTTCTGACGCCGAGGCAACTTATTTGCCGCCCTGCGAGCCGAGCAAAATTCTCTGCATCCACTTGAACTACGAATCGCGCCGCGTCGAATTCCGCGCGCCCGCACTCGAGACGCCGACCTACTTTCAGAAGCCGCTTACCGCGCTCAATTCGCATCGTGGATCCCTGGCACGTCCGGCGGGTGCGAAGTATCTCAATTACGAAGGCGAGATCGCGGTGATAATCGGCAAGCCGATGCGCAACGTCGGGCGCGCCGAGGCGTGGGACTATATCGCCGGATTCGCGCCCGCCAATGACGTGGGCTGCCAGGATTATCGCGACACCGACGCGGGCTCGATGCTCAGGGTCAAGGGACAAGACGGTTTCTGCCCGATCGGCCCGGGGATCGTCACCGGCGTCGATGTGCGCAAAGCGTCGGTGCACACCTACCTCAACGGCAAGCTCGTGCAGGACGGTCCGGTCTCTGAGATGATCTTTCCGATTGACTATATTCTCGCCGACCTGTGCAGGTTTATCACGCTGCTGCCGGGCGACGTGATCCTTTCCGGCACGCCCAAAAATTCGCGCCCGATGAACGTCGGCGATTTGGTCGAAGTCGAAGTGCCGGGTCTCGGTAGACTCGCCAATCGCGTCGTCGAAACGCCCGCGCCGGCGCATAAGGTGGGTCATCAGGGCAGCGACTCCGAGTCGGTGCGGCGCGTCGCGCTCGGCTCCGACTCGCGAAGCGGCGAAAGCCGATGAACGGCGCAGAAAGCTTGATTCGCACCGCCGTGGGCGCGGGCGTCGAGGTCTGTTTCGCCAATCCGGGCACGACCGAGATGCCGATCGTGGCCGCGCTCGATTCCGTGTCCGGGATGCGCGCGGTGCTGGCGCTGTTCGAAGGAGTTTGCACCGGAGCAGCGGATGGATACGCGCGGATGAGTGGAAAGCCCGCGATGACGCTGCTGCATCTCGGGCCGGGCCTCGCCAACGGACTCGCGAATCTGCATAACGCGCGGCGAGCCAATTCGCCGGTCGTCAACGTCGTCGGCGACCATGCGACGTGGCACGCCGCCGCCGACGCTCCGCTCGCGAGCGATATCGTCTCGCTGGCCACGCCGATGTCGGGATGGGTGCGCTCGAGCAATTCGGCGCTTTTGCTTGCGGACGATATGGCCGACGCGATCGTCGCGTCGCTCGAGCCGCCGGGAAAAGTCGCGACGCTGATCGTGCCGTCGGATTGCCAATGGGACGGCGCGGAGCGTGCCGCGACCGCGCGAGTTCCCGCCCGGCGTGCGGCGGTCCCCGGCGCGACGATCGAGAAGATCGCGCAGATACTGCGGCGCAAGCGTCCCACGACGATCCTGCTCGGCGGAGCCGCGCTCGATGAGCGAGGACTTCGCGCCGCCGCGCGAATCGCCGCGGCGAGCGGATGCAAATTGATGACTGAAACATTCGCGGCGCGGATCGAGCGCGGAATCGGAATACCTTCGCCGGCGCGATTGCCGTATTTCCCCGAGCAGGCAATCGGGGCGCTGACCGGAAACGAATTTCTGGTGCTCGCGGGCGCGAAGGATCCGGTGGCGTTCTTCGGATATCAGGGCGTGCCGAGCCGATTGGTTCCCGCCGGTTGCGCGCTCGAGATGCTGGCGCGTCCCGAACAGGATATAGCGGCGGCGCTCGACGATCTCGCGCGCGCAATCGGAGCGCCCGCTCAGGTTTCGGTTCCCGACCCTAAACGTCCGACCGCGCCGAGCGGAAAACTCGATCCCGCCAGTCTGGGCGCGGCGCTCGCGGCTCTTCAACCTGACGGCGCGATTATCGTCGATGAGAGCGCGACTTCAGGCGGACCATACGGTGCGATGGCTGCTGCGGCGCGGCCGCATAGCTGCCTTGCTCTGACAGGCGGCGCGATCGGGCAGGGTCTGCCCACCGCGACGGGCGCCGCGATCGCGTGTCCGGATCGGCGCGTGATCGCGCTGCAAGCCGACGGAAGCGGGATGTACACCGTGCAGTCGTTGTGGACGCAGGCGCGGGAAAATCTGAACGTGACGACAATCGTATGCTCGAATCGCGCCTACCGGATTTTGCAGATCGAAGCCGCGCGCGCGGGCATCACCGAGCCGGGACGCAAATCGCGCAGCCTTACTGAACTCGCGCCGCCGGAAATTCGATGGACCGATCTTGCGCGCGGTCTCGGCGTTCCGGGCGTGCGCGCCGAAACCGCCGACGATCTCGTCAAGCATCTCGAACGCGCGCTCAAAGAGACCGGCCCGAGTCTGATCGAGGCGATGCTCTAAGCGCGCGAGCGATGCGATCGCAACTGGCGGCGAGCATCGCGGCGGGAGCTGCTCTGTGTGCTGGCGCTTTTGGCGACGCGTGCTACTATTTTGCCCGCGCAGGTGCGGATGCGCGCGGAGAGCTGAATGACGGATCGGGATCGGCAACGATGGATTATCGTCGGCGCGATTTTCGCCACGATGTTTTTTATCTGGGGCGGTATAAATTGCGGCGCGGTGTTCTTCGTACCGGTCCTAAAGACGTTCGGATGGACGCGCGCGAAGTTGTCGGTCGCGGTCTCGATCGGATGGATCACCGGTGGCGCGGCGGGACCGCTGATCGGGATGATCGCCGATCGCGTAAATCCAAAAAAGATGATGATCGTCGGAGCGACGATCACCGGTCTTTTGTGGCTGGGGCTGAGCCGCGCGACAACCTTTTCCGAGTTTCTTGCGATCAACGGACTGTTCGGAATCTGCGTCGGCGCTTCGACCTCGATTCCCACCACGCTGATTATCGCCGGATGGTTTCAGGATCGGCGCGGACTCGCGATGGGAATCGCATATTCGGGCGCGACCTTGGGCGGCGCCGCGATCACGATGACGGCCACCTATGCGATCGGGTGGGGCGGATGGCGTTTCGGCTACCTGACGCTTGCGCTACCGATTCTGATTGTTGTGGTTCCGGCGATAATGATTTTCGTGCAGACCACCAAATCCGCCGACGCACGCAGCGTCGCCGCTGGAGGCGACGGCGCTGCGGCAGCGAGAGCCCGCGCCGCTGCGCCGCCGATCATTCTGCCGGGACTCGAGCTCGCGCAGGCGCGCCGCACGCGGTCGTTCTGGGTGATATGTCTGGTGCAGATGCTCGCGGGATTGAGCGCCGGGATGGGCGCGCACTTTATCGCGTACCTGACCGGGATCGGCTACACACCCGCGACCGCCGCTACGGCGATGAGTCTCTACCTGATTGGGACAACCGCCGGCACTCTGCTCGGTGGACCGATCGCGGATCGATTCGGCGCGCGGATGGCGATGGTGGTGACGTTCGGAAGCGCCGCGGTCGGGATGCTTGGGTTGCTTGGCGCCTCGAACGTGATGGCGCTCGGGGTGAATATCGTTGCGGGCGGTTTCGCGGCCGGCGCGCTTGCGGTGCAGATGCCGCTGGTGATGATCGAATCGCTTGGGATGAGGCGGCTCGGCTCGGTCATGGGAATCACCGGCGTGTTCTATACGTTTGCCGCGTTTGCGAGTCCGATTGCGACGGGCAGAATTTTCGATGTGACCGGGAGATACTCGATTGCGATCACCGCGTTTTTTGTGATGCTCGCGATCTGCTCGGTCGCGATGCTGGGGATGCGTCCGCTCGAGCGCGAGCAGGCGCAGTTCGCGCCGATCCCCGCTGAATCGGCGGCGAGCTAGTCGATGCATTTCAGCCGTCGTGGCGCGCGACGTAAAGGCCGCGCCCCATCAGCCCTTCCGCGTCGTAGCTTACCCGCATCGCGGCGTCCTCGAACGCGCGCGTCATTTCTACGCTGCTGAACAGAGCCAGCTCCATCCGTTCGCTGTAGTGCTCGATACCGATCACGCTGCCGCGCAGATAGTGCAGTTGCAGCACGGACAGATTCCCTTCCCGCCCGCTGTGGCTCATCCTGCACACGAGGCCGTCGGGCAATTGTCCGGTATGGATGAACTGCCCGCCGGGTTTCCACGTGTCGGGAGTGAGCCAAGGCTCGACGATCAGCACGCCGTCCGCGTCCACGTGGCGAGCCATCGCGGCGATCGCGCGGCCGAGCCGCTCGGCTGTTCTTACGTATCCGATCGCGCTGAACAGGCATGTGACGGCGTCATAGGCGCGGCCCAGATTGAAATCGGTCATGTCGGCGCGCGTGTAATTTCCGGCGGGATTCTTGCGCCGCGCGGCGTTCAGGTAATCTTCGTTAAGATCGATCCCGTCGACCGCATAACGATCTTTCAGGAACTGCGAGTGCGCGCCCGTTCCGCACGCGACATCCAGGATGGTGCGGGCGCCCGGCACCGCCGAATCGATCAGTTGGCGCAGGCGTTCGCACTCGCTTCGGTAGTTCTTGAAATGATAGATCGCGTCGTAGAGATTCGCGCTGTCGAGGAAGCCGCGGGAGTTGAATCCATCGCTCATCAGTAGCGGTTCATCCGCGCAATCCGGTCGGCGTGAAAGTTCGCGTCGCCAAATAATTCCTGCGCGACGCGCGCGCGCTTCATGAAGAAGCCCATGTCGAATTCATCGGTCATTCCGATTCCGCCGTGCATTTGCACGCCTTCCTGCACCGCGAGAGTCGCGGCCGCTCCGGCCTTAGCCTTGGCGACCGAAACGATAGCGCCGGCGTTATCAAAAGATTCGTCGAGTGTCTGCAGCGCCTTGAGCACGCTTGCGCGGGCGAGCTCGAGATCGCAGTAGAGGACGGCGGCGCGATGCTGCAGCGCCTGGAACTGGCCGATCAGTTTGCCGAATTGCTTGCGCTCCTTGAGATAGGCCACCGTCCGCGCGAACGCTTCGTCGCCAAGGCCGATGAGCTCGGCGGCGGCGGCGGCGCGGCCCGCGTTCAGCGCGCCCTCGAGCGGTTTCCATCCCGCATCAATCTCGCCAAGGATCGCGCCGGCGTCGACGACGGTTCCGTCGAAGCGAACACGCGCGGCGTTATGGCTATCGACCATCACCGTGCGCTCGACGGTGACGCCCGCGGCTTTCGCATCGACAAGGAACAGCGAAATTCCCTTGCGCTCGCCCGGCGCACCGGCGGTTCGCGCGGCGACA
>JAJZAG010000253.1 GCA_021799555.1 Deltaproteobacteria bacterium
GTCTGGTGGAAGTCAAAGTTCCGCTTTTACCTCCGAACCCTCAAGGGCGCCCGGCGCCGAGCAGGAATCGGCTAAGGCAGCCGACGAGGTGGCGATCGGGACGTTGCAGGAATGCCTTGACCGGGCCGCAACTGAACGTATCAAAGCCGCTCTGGCTGCCGTGGGAGGCAACCGAGTCGAGGCTGCGACGGCATTGGGCGTCGACAGAACAACGCTCTACAGGCTGATGAAACGGTTGGGCCTGTGATCCGGCGGCTCTGGGACTCGAACGGGCAGGCTCGTCGATCCCCGGAGAATTTTCGACGAAACGAACCCATCGCCGCTTCGCCGTCCGGCCAGCGTCAACGCGATACCGTCAGGACCGATCGTTGAAGATGCGGGCGTAGGTCTTTTGGGTAGCCGCCGCCTGTTCCTGTGCCTTGCGGCGTTCCTCGGGCGTGGCCATCTCGGCGATCATCCGGCGCTCGAGCGCAAGTCCTTCCTTGAGCGGAAGCTCAAGGCCGCGATTGATGAGCGCCTTGGCGGTCTTGAGCGCGTAAGCGGCGCGGTCGATATAGACACGCGCGATCGCCTCGCATTGGGCGATCAATTCCACCGCCGGCACGACGCGATTGACCAGCCCCACGCGAAACGCCTCCTGCGGCGTAATTGGCAGACCGCTCAGGATCATCTCTTTGGCCACTCCTGGTCCGACGAGGCGTGGAAGGCGCTGTGTTCCGCCGCCGGCGGGCAGCGCGCCAAATCGAATCTCGGGAAGGCCGATCGTCGCGGTGTCGGCGATGACGCGGAGGTCGCAAGCGAGCGCGAGCTCGCATCCGCCGCCCATCGCGGCACCGTTGATCGCGGCGATTACTGGAACTCGCGACTCCTCAAGGGCGCTGAACATGTCGCGGCGCGCGGCTCGATCCGGTTTGTTGGCCCCGGGCTGCGTATCGGTGTTGCGCGATTGGCTCGCGCGCCGCGCGAAGTCGCGCAAATCGGCGCCCCCGCAAAAATGCCGTTCGCCCGCACCGGTGAGGATTACGACTCGATACTCGGAATCGCCCTCGACCTCGTCCATCGCGCTTACGACTTCGTTGGCGAGCTGGAAGCTGATCGTGTTGGCGCGCTCCGGACGGTTCAGCGTCAGGTAGCCGATTCCATCTTTCCGCTCGAGGGTGATTGTTTCGTACTTCACGGTCTTCTCCTCAGGTTCGATCGCGATTAGACCGCGAACGAGTAGCCGCCGTTGACCGGGATGGTCTGGCCGGTTATCCAGCTTGACGCGTCGGAGCTGAGAAACAGAATCATGTTGGCAGCGTCTTCCGGTTCGCCGATCCGCTTGATCTGATAGACCTTGAGCACGCGCTTGAGCGCTTCGGGATCAGCCATGCCGCGTTCGGTGGCAGGCGTGCGTGTAGCGCCTAGCGCGACGCAGTTGGCGGTGACGTTGTAGCGGCCGGCATTCTTCGCGATCGCGCGCATGAAGCCAGCGGCGCCGGCCTTCGCGCCGGAGTAAATTTCGAGGCGCGGTTCACCGACGCGGCCGGCGTCTGAGATGACGGTGACGATCTTGCCATAGCCGTGCTTGATCATTTCGGCGCCGGCGACTCGCACGCAGTTCAATACGCCGAACAGGTTGGTGCCGAGAAAGGGCTGCCAGTCTTTTGGCTCTTGCTCCCAGAAGGGCTTGCGCACTACGGCGCCCGGATCGGCGCCCGCGTTCCCGGCATTGTTGACGAGGATATCAACCTTACCGAACTTCGCCCGCGACGTTTCGAACATCGCACTCACCGAACCAAAATCAGTGACGTCGCACTGCACAGGTATCGCCTTGACGCCAAGTTTTTCAACTTCGGCAGCGACCGCCTGTGCGCGTTCAAGCCGGAAATCGTTGACAACCACGCCGCCCGCGTTATTTTCGGCAAATCGCAAGGCAACCGATCTGCCGACACCTTGGCCGGCGCCCGTCACCAGTCCGATTCGTCCCTTCAGATCCAGAATGTTGGTAGCCAAATCAGTTTCCTCCTTTCAGAGAGTTGAAGAATTGCGGGTACTCGAAATCGCTCAGGCAAGGACTCCCGCCGCTTCGAGGGCGGCGATCTCGGCACCAGAAAGTTTGCACACCTCGCTCAGCACCTCGACGCTATGCTCTCCGATCAGCGGTGCGCGTTTGATGCTTGCATGTGGGGTGCGATGCAACGTGAAACGCGGCCCTTCGATCTCAGCCTCGCCGATGATCGGATCGTCGATCTTGCGGAAATGATTTGCGGCTCGCAGATGCGCGTCGCGCGCGAGATCTCCCCCGCGGGAGACGACATGCGCCGGAGCGCCCGCGCCGTGAAGCACTTGCTCGGCTTCTTCGGCGTCGCGAGGGCTCGTCCAACTCGCGATTGCGCGATCCAGCGCTTCTCGATTTCGGAGCCTGCCAACCAGCGTATCCAACACCGGATCTTCGAGCGGTCCGCCGATCAACGCGCGCAGCGCTTCCCAATCGCGGTTCGCCGACGCGTCGATCGCAATCCAGCGGTCGTCGCCGAAGCAGGGATAAATCCCGTGAGGAGCCCGCAGCGGCGAACCTGCGAGGCCGCGCCGCGTCGGCAGAGACCGGCTGGCGGCGTACTCGTAATACGCGGGTGCCATGAACTGGATGCCGGCCTCGGCTTGCGCGACATCTATATAGCAGCCTTCGCCGGTGAGCGATCTCCTATGTAGCGCGGCGAGGACGCTTGCGACGATAAAGCGCGGAGCAACGCCGTCGGTCCATGGACCGAACGTGCCGAAGGGCGGACGATCTGGCCATCCGAGCAGCAGACTCGCGCCAGACATTGCGGCACCCATCGTACCTACCCCGCTCGTTCCCCGCGCGTGCGGTCCAGTCTGCCCGAGGATGCTCGTCGATACCATGATCAGGTCCGGCTTGCGCTCGCACAGATGAGCGTAATCGAGCTCGAACGTTTCAAGAACGCCCGGCGTGAAGCTCTCAAGGACTACATCGGCCCATCCGGCAAGCTGCCGCACCAAATCGCACCCGCGCTTGTCCTTAAGATTAATCGCGACGCTGCGTTTTCCGGCGTTGAGGTTATGATAGCTGACCGAGCGCTCCGGTCCCGGCTTCCCGTCCTTGAAGGGCCCGAGCGTTCGCAACGGATCGATTCGTCCGCGGCTCTCGACTTTGATCACGTCGGCGCCGAGATCGGCCAAGTAGCGTGCGCTCACCGGACCGACCATTACCCAACTAAGATCGAGGACGTGAATACCGGCCAGTGGAGGGTTCATCGTGTCCGGCCCTAAATAATCCCGTGGACGAACAGCGCCTGCAACTCGGTGGACGATATCCCTGCCTCGTCGATCAGAATTTCGGCAGTGTGCTGCGAGAGAGTCGGCGCTGGCAGGTGGGTTTGGATTTGAAAGTTCGAGAATTGCGCAAACCTTGCTGGCGCCTCGATCTCCCGCCCATCGCAACCGATCTGTACCGGCGTGAAGAGTCCGCGGCCGCGATATTGCTCGGACTCGGCGATATCTTTCATGTCCATGAGTGGTGCGACGAGAAGGCCGAGTCTTCGTGCGGCCGCGCTAAGTTCGGCTTTGGTTTTGCCGAGGCATAGCGAACTGACTCCGCGGATCAGCTCGTGGAGTTGAGTGGGTGAAGCGATCCGATTGCGCACGTCGGCTGGGTAAGTGATCCAGTTGACTTCCGCGATTTCGCGCGACAGGTGACCTTCGTCGGCCGCCCATTTTGCCAAGCGCTGTGTCATCGGTCCGAATGACGGGCCGAATGCTGCGACTGTAACGATCATGTAACCGTCCGCACATTTGTAACTGCTCGGAATTCGCGCGTCAGGAGCGAGCCCGGCGGCTCCCTTGCGAGTCAACTCAGGATTTCCCGAACCAATCGCGAGCGGTACGCTGAGCGCACTCATCATCGCGGCGATTCGCGCCGATGTGTGGGCCTGCTGACCCTGTCCGTCGCGGTCGCGTGCGATCACACAGGCAAGCGCCGCGAGTGCTGTTTCGGCTCCGCCCTCCATGATGGATTGCGGCACCGAGTGAAACAGTGGAGGGCGGTCGGGATCGCCGGTCATCGCAGGCGTTCCAGTTGACGCCATCACCAGCAGGTCGGAATCCGCATAGTCGCTTTTAGGACCGGAATGCGCAAACCCGCTGACTACGCATCGGATCGTCCTATTGCTCAACTCGATACCCTCAAGCGGCGCCGGCGTGCGGGCTTGCGCAGCCTCCAGTATGATGTCGAACTTACCCGCGAGGTGGGTGAACAGATCGCGCCCGTCGGGATCGGAAAGGTCAAGCGTGATTGCACGTTTGTTGCGATTTAGGGCGTTCCAGGTAAGGCTGCGCTCGAGGCCGGGAATACCATCGAGAAAGGGTTCAAGCCTGCGGCCCGGCGCTCCACTGGGCGGCTCGACTACGACGACATCGGCACCGAGATCGGCCAGAATGCTACCGGCTAGCATTGTTGATGGCGCCGAGACCTCGAGCACACGTAAATCATCCAGCATCAGGGGAGTCTCCCGGTGGCAGAGAGCGTGAATTCGAGGTTGGACTTGAGCTCGCGGCAGACCTTCTCGACATCGAACGCCCCCGGCTTGAGGAGATTCTGAATGACCAATCCGCGCAGCGTCCCCACAATCATAGCCGCCTGCGCCGCAGGGTCGATATCGGCGCGAATCTCGCCGGATTGAATTCCTTCCTGGATACGATGCTCTATCGATCGGCGGAAGTAGTCGTCCGCCTCGGCAAGATCGGGCTTGATTTCCGGCATGGGTCCGAGCGCTTCGCCTATCAGGACATAGAGCGCCATCCGTTCCACGGAAGTCGCGGCGCGGAGGTATTCTTCACAAGCCAGCTTCAGCGCTTCAATGCCGCGCTTCTCACCTAAGACAGGAATGAGCGACTGAGCGAAGCCATGCTGCAGGTGCCTCACCAACGTCGCGATCAACGCACCTTTTGAACCGAAGCGATGACTGACGAGGCCGTGCGTGTAGCCCGAAGCTTTTCCAATTTCGGTGAGCGTCGTACGGCTGCTGCCCTGCTGTGCGATTAATTCGGCCGCTGCGGCCAGCATCCTCGTATGTGACAGTTGTCGCCTTTCGAGCTGAGTTCGACGAGGACGCGAGCTATGGTCGTAGTGGGTGTTCACTGCTGAAGGGAAGCTAACATATTTGTTGACTGATTAGCAAGAATTAGCGTATCGTGCCTTAACCAATCCTTTTCGGAGACGCTTGATGCCCGGAGTCACAACGTTATCCAATCCCCTGTTTTCGACCCCTTTGGACGGACCGCCCGAACTGAACGGTGCACGATGCCGCCGATGCGGTTATGTCTTCTTTCCACCTCAATTCTATGGTTGCGAGGTTTGCGGAGCGTGGGGAGATGATTTACAACCTATGGCGCTCAAGGGCGGCGGAGTGTTGAGTTCTTTCGCAACGGTTCATCTGCATCAGGGGAAAGGAATTGAAGCGCCGTTCACGGTTGGAGTCATCCTTCTGGATGATGGACCGGCAATTCGAGCGATCCTGACACAAAAGACCGATGCCGGCCTCAAGATCGGCGATCGGATGCGCGCCCAGTTGGTGCGTGTCGGCAATTACCAGGAGAGCCCGGAGCACGAAGAAC
>JAJZAG010000016.1 GCA_021799555.1 Deltaproteobacteria bacterium
CCTGATGCAGCCCGCCCAGGACCCCCAGGGCTGGAAAGGTGCCGAAAAAGAAGATGTCGCCGAGCCATCCGTTCATCAGCAGATGCGCGATTCCAAACGTCGTAAAAGCAACAAAGCTCGGATGACGCGTGAGCTTCTGAACTCCAACCGGCGCACCGATTCGGCCACGCGCCGCAATCGCCGCTGGCGCGGGATTCATCAGCCCAGCCACGAGGATCACAAGTGCCACAAGCATCAGCAACCACACCAGCCATCGTATCGGGTCAATGTCGCGCAAATACCAAAGCATCGGACCGCGATGCTTATGGTAACCGAACTCGACACACAGTCCGACAAACGTCACGAGGCTCACGAGCGAATAGAACCCGCGGTAGGGCCACTCACCAACGGCGCGGGTCAACCTCGGCCGCACTACCGAAGAAGAAATCAGCAGGTGAGTCCCCACAAACATCACACTCCAAAAAAGAATGAATCCGGCCGCTTCCATAGCTACATCCTTCGCGTGAAGCCCGATTGAGCGTGAGAGTCCAATCGTTCCTGCGCTACCCACGCAGGGGAGCTTCGGAGGCTTGTTCGGCCTCCATCAGGGCCTCGATGATCTCGTCGGCTTCTTCGGGATCGAGTTCTCCGGATTTGACTGCGTGCAGGATTTTCATGATATCGCCCTGATAGGCTGCCGGATCTAGCGAGCGCGTGGCGCCATCGTGCATGGGATCTGCTGAGTGCGGATCAGACGCAGGCGCAGGATCGAACCGCTCGTCAATGTCGGCGCGGCGAGCCTCGCGAATCGCGCGGCGCAACTTGCGGGCCGCTTCATGGATGGTTTCGCGCCGCTCTCTGCGCTCGCGATAGCCGGTGGCGCATCCGGGCTGGGGCGCGCGGCGGATTTGCGCGCTTAACGTGCGGCTGAATTCCTCGACGGCATCGGCGATTTCGCCGGTGGCTTGGCCGCCAGCCTCGCGCAGCGCGTCGCTCGAGAATCTTCCGCCGCGCGCGACAATCCGACCGGCGGCGCCAAGGATCGAGTTGACGAAGGTGGGAATTTCGCCGCCGAATTCCTCGCTCAGGATATCGCCGAGCTCGTCGAACGGCCCGGTAAACCGGCGCCGCGCGCCGCAATAGTCGTCAGCGCGCGCGCCAACTCGGGCGATGATTATGTCCGCATTGCGAGTTTCGAGGCTCAGGCGCGTGCGCTCGGACTGAGGGCGTTCGGCGCCGAGCGCGCCGCGAAGCTTGCCCCGGCTGGCGCGTTCGAGCCCGCTTTCCTCGAGTCCGTAGAGCCTGATTCGGCCCCATCCGGCCACTGCGTCAACGAGCAGCGAGGCATCGGCATCGAGTTCGGCCTCGATCCGGCCGCCAGCCTCAGCCTGCCAGATTTTGCCTGCCGGGAACGGGCCGCGCAGATCGAGCGCGCCGCCGACGCGGCGGATCTCGAGGTTGCCGGTTACGCCCGAGACGGCCGCGTGGCCGCCGACGCGCTCGATCGCCGCGTCGCCGGTGATATTTTCGAGCCGGAGCCTGCCGCCGACGCGGCGGATTGCGACCGGGCCGAGGGCGGCGCGGATTATCGCCTTTGCGCCGACCGATTCGATCTCGATTGCCCCGGTTCCAGATGCTTCGAGCTTGCCCCCGATGTGGCCGACGCGCACGAAGCCTTGCGCGCGATCGATCAAGAGCGAGCCGCCAATTCGGCCGCACTCGAAGGCGCCGCACGATTCGAGCACGGCGTTTCCGCCAACACGCTCGCGAATCAGGATCGCGCCGGCGCGGCGCACGCGCAGGTTTCCTCCTACACGGACGACCACCACGGGAGCGGAAAGATCATCGAGCTCCAGATGGCCGCGGCACTCTAGCACTTCGAGAGCGACTCCGGCCGGGAGGCGCACCTCGGCGCTCGAATGCAACGCCACCTCGGCAGCGGCGCCGTCGCGCCGGATACGCGGCGCAGCCGATGCGATAATTTTCGGACCGGATTCGCTTGCGCGCGTCACGCGGAGATGCCCGTGCGCGGTGACGATCCGGATCGATTCCACGCCCTCAAGGTTGGCCTCGCTCATCGCCGATGTTCCTCCGTTGAGCAGATTAAAAATCAGTCGTGCGGCTTGAGCGTCTCGGCGCTGGCCGCGATAAGCTTGGTTGCTTCTTCGGGAGAGATCTTCCCGGCCTTTACGTCGTTCAGGATCGCGCGCCGACGCATAGCCGGCGTCTCCTCCTCGTCGCTCTGGGGCGGCGCCGGACGGACCTGGTAGCCGAGGGCCGCGATCAAGTCGTCCAAACGCGCACGAACGGTGGGATAGGAGACGCCGAGCTCGCGCTCGACATCGCGAATCACGCCGCGGTTCTTAAGGAAGACCTCGGTGAAGTCGAGTTGCGCGGGACTGAGCCTCAGTAGTGCGGGCATCGCGAACTCGCCTTCAAGAGCGATATCGCACTTTGGGCACTGGATTTTCGTGACGGTCAGGTCGCCTTCGCATGACGGGCATTTGAGGATGATCGGCCGCATCCAGACAATATCCCCTGATAAATTAAACATGTCAAGATTTAGCTTGAGATTATTGAGATATCGAATCGATCAGCATAAATATCCGATATGTTTCTTCAAACTCAATTATGTTGATTAGAAGATCGAATCCGGCAGGCAGAGTGAACGGGAAGACGACTATCGGATCGCTCTGAACGATCGGGTAGGCTCTGGCGCGGAGGAGTGTGATGAAGCGGCATGCGGCCAGATTGGAGGACTCGCGGGATCGACGCCGGCAGCCACCGGCGGCTTCGACATCCCCGCCGCTTCTGCTTTCCGTCGAGAACCACCAATCCTACCGCAGAATCGCGATCGGTGCGCGGGAATGACGGCGGCGGCGGTTCGACTGCTCCGAGAATTTTCGGCGTGGCTGACGCTCCGGCGAATAACCGCGCACGGCGCGATTGCGGCGAGCATCATTTGGCTGATGTTCGCGTTCAACGAGACGACGCACGGCCTGCTTGACCGGGTAGGGAATCTCAAGGGCACGGATTTTCTGCAATTTTACCTGGCGGGAACGTTTGCCAGAACATATCGAATCGCGAAGATGTATGGCGTCTCCCAGTTCGCAGCAGAGACCGCTCGGGCAGTTCCTGGGGTCCACAGCTGGAACTACCTGCCGGTGTATCCGCCTCAGACAGCGCTGCTGTTCTGGCCATTATCATATCCTTCCTACTTGGCGGCTTTCGCGATCTGGACCGTTTTCAACATACTATTTTATGGGTTATGCATTTGGAGATTGTCGCGGCTCTATCCGGAAATAGCCATTCACCGAACCGCCGTGATACTCTCGGCGCTCGCGTTCGCCCCGTTCTTCAATGCGATTGGACATGGACAGGTCTCGATTCTCGCGCTCGTGTTCATCACTGTCGCTATGGCCGCGTATTTGCGGGACAAGTGGTTCCTGGCCGGGGTGTTGTTGGGATGCCTGGCACTAAAGCCTCCGATTTTTATCGCCTTTCTGATCGTGTGCGCCGCGGTTCGCGCCATGAGAGTAATTGCTGGAATGGTTTTGGCGGGAGTGGCGCAACTGGCATTGATAATACTCTTTGCCGGACTTGATTCGATCCGCGCCTACATTGAATTCGCGATCAAGTTGCCCCGCGTCAACGATCTGGTATTGGCGGTGAAGCCGTACCAGATGCATTCGCTGCGCGGTTTCTGGATTCTTCTCGGCATGGGACAATTCTCGTCTGCGCTATGGATCGTGTCATCACTGGTCGTACTGGCTATTTTGGCGAGATACTGGCTCCGCGAATCCAGTCCGGACCTGAGATTTGCCGCGCTGATTGTGGCGGCGGTCCTGGTAGACCCGCATTTGTATATCTACGACGCGGTCATTCTGGCTCCCGCCCTGTTTGTCGCTATCGCGTATGCGCGCGTAACGAAAGATATGCTAATCGCGGACGCGATTCGCGTCGCCGTGTATGTGCTATTCGTATGTCTGTTTCTGGGACCGCTCGCGCGTATTACGCACCTGCAGTTATCGGTCCCGGTGATGTGCCTTCTGTTCTTCGCGATGACGCATCTATCCGCGACACCGCTACGCCTCACCGGATACGAGCCGTCCGCAGCGGCAGCACATTAACGACGATACGACCAGGTTTTTCTCAGACCTTTATCGGCGCGGCAGGATGTTGTTGCGTGAGGCAGTGGATCGAGCCGAGACCCCATATCAGGTCGTCCGACGGAACACCGACCACCCGGCGGCTAGGAAATAACCGCACAAGCGTTTGGGCGGCGATCTGATCGGCCGGGCAATTGAAGGTTGGCATCACGATACCACCGTTGGCGATATAGAAATTCGCGTATGACGCCGGCAGTCGCGCGCCTTCGTGGACGACGGGCGGCGGCATCGGCAGACGCTCGACGCGCAGCGGCCCGCCGCGCTCATCGCGCATCGTGGCAAGCCGCGCCAGGTTGTCGCGCAGGACTTTGTAATTCGCGTCGGCGGGATCTTCCTCGACCACCGTCACGACCGTATCGCGCGCGACAAACCGCGCGAGATCGTCGATATGGCCGTCAGTATCGTCGCCGACAATTCCCTCACCGAGCCATAAGATATTGATAGCGCCTAGGTAGGTACGCAGATAGTCTTCGATATCCACGCGGGTTAACTTTGGATTGCGGTTTCGATTTAGCAGGCATGATTCGGTGGTGAGGAGCGATCCAGCGCCGTTGGAATCGATCGAACCGCCTTCGAGCACGATCCCGGGCTCGACCACTTCGAAGCCGAAGCGGGCGGCAAGACGTTGTGGGACTACATCGTCGAGGTCAAAGCGTCCGTATTTTTCGCCCCACGAATTGAATTTCCAATCGAGCGCGATTTGTGCGGGGCCTGGCGCCACGGGATCGATCCGGTTGACAAAGATCGGCCCGTGGTCGCGCACCCAGGAATCGTTGGTCGCAAGCGCGAAGATCTCGATCCGGCGCATCACTGCGTCGTCGCCGCGCGCGGCGGCGCGGACCATCGCGCGCACGGCGCCGATCTCGCCGTCATCTTCGACGATCAGGCGCAGCGGCTCGCACAAAGCGATCGCGGCCGCAATCCGCGCGAACGCAGCCGGAATCAACTCGAACTTCCCGGGCCAGGTGTCACGGTTATGCGGCCATACGAGATAGGTCGCCTGATGCGGCTCCCATTCGGCCGGCATCCGGTAGGCACGAAAGCGCCGCCGATCGGACTCAGGAATGGGGTACATTGGCTTCAGGAGCGGAACCGACGCATCAGATCGCCGTACGCGTCGATTCGGCGATCGCGCAGAAACGGCCAGTTGCGCCGGGTCGCCTCGATTCGCGCGAGATCGCACTCGGCGATAAGAATCTCTTCGGCGCTCGAGCTCGCGTGCGCGATCACTTCGCCCACCGGATCGGCGATGAACGATTCGCCCCAGAACTCGAGGTCTCCCTCGACCCCGACTCGGTTGGTGACCGCGACGAACACCCCGTTGGCGATAGCGTGCGAGCGCTGAATCGTTTTCCATGCGTCGAGCATCCGCGCGCGGTCGGCAGGCGTCTCGCCGTGCCACCATCCGATCGCGGTCGGATAGAAAACGACCTCCGCACCCGCCATCGCAACGAGCCGCGCCGCCTCCGGATACCACTGGTCCCAGCACACCAGCACGCCGAGCTTGCCGCGCGCGGTCTGATGCGCGGTGAAGTCGAGGTCGCCGGGAGTGAAATAATACTTTTCGTAGAAGCGCGGGTCGTCGGGGATGTGCATCTTGCGGTAGCGCCCGGCAATCTCGCCGCTCGAATCAATCACCACCGCGGTATTATGATAAACGCCCGCCGCGCGCCGCTCGAAGAGCGACGCCACAATCACGATCTTGCGCGCGCGCGCGAGCTTGCCGAGAACCTCGGTCGAAGGCCCGGGAATCGGCTCGGCAAGATCAAACCGCGAAGGATCTTCGGTCTGACACGGATACTGCGATCGGAAAAGCTCCTGCAGGCACGTAACCTGCGCACCGCGCGCCGACGCCTCCTCGATTCGAGCGAGAGCCTTGTCGAGATTAGAGGCAGGCTCAGCGGCGCACGACATCTGCACCAGCCCAACGACGATCTTATCGCGCGGGGTAGCCATCGCATGATCTAGATAGCAGCGCCCCGCCCCGCATGCCACCTCAGACGAAAATGTCCTGTTTGCCTTTGGGAAACCTCAGCGATCGAAACAGATTACGGCGCTATCGCAATCGCCGATTGCCGTCGATGCGGCCAATACCAGGTTCCAGTTTCACTAATCGCGGCCTCACAAAAGTACGATCGGCGCAAGGCGCGAGGCAGCCATCAGATTCGTTTAATGCAACGTCAGGGCGCGGTCACCAATATTACGTCTACGGACTCGTCGCGGCAACTCGAGCGACGCTACCCGAATCCGCAGTACTCGAAGACTAGTGGATTTATAATGTTTTCGTTCGTAGCTGCCGGGTTCCTCGCCTTCTCTCGATCGGCGCGCGTCGGTACGAATCCTAAGGAATTCCTCGCGCCGCGTAGTTCCGTCTCTGCGCGAGGAATGGCCGGAGCCCCGCGGACTCTTTCACGTCGCGGGTTCGGCACGTGACGCCATCGCGCTCCCCCTCACATCGCTTCCGTTGCATCCGCTGCGATGTGGTATTCTAATGATGCGGCGTTTAGGAAAGCGCCGCGACGTAAATCTGGAATCCTCGCTGCCCGCCGCTGATAGCCGGGTCCTGCGCAAGGGAAGGCCGCGAACCCCGCCAGGTCCGGAAGGAAGCAACGGTACCGGCTGACTCCCTGTGCCGCAGGGGTGCCTGGCTATCATTCGGCGGGCAGCTTCATTATTGATCTCACGATGGCTTCAACTCCGCATCTCGTCCTCGCGCGCAAATGGCGCCCCGATCGCTTCAGCGACCTCGTCGGACAGGAACACGTCACCCGCACGCTGTCCGAGGCGCTTAAGCGCGGCCGGATCGCGCACGCGTTCCTGTTCACCGGAATTCGCGGAGTCGGCAAAACCACCGCAGCGAGAATTCTTGCGCGATGCCTCAATTGCGAGCACGGACCCACCGCCGAGCCGTGCGGCGAGTGCGCCGCGTGCGTCGAGATTCGCGCCGGACGCGCACTCGACGTGAGCGAGATCGACGGTGCCACCTATCGCAAGATCGATGACGCACGCGCAATTATCGAAAACCTGAGCTACCGACCCGCGCGCGACCGCTTCAAGATTTATATTATCGATGAGGCCCACCAGCTGACCGATCAGGCCTTCAACGCGCTGCTCAAAACCCTCGAGGAACCGCCGCCGCACGTAAAGTTTATCCTCGCGACCACCGAACCGCAGAAGATGCCCGAGACGATTCTGTCGCGGCTCCAACGTTACGACTTCCGCCGCATTCCGCTTGCGGCCATTCACGAACGCCTGCGCGAGTTGGCCACGCGCGAAAAAATCGATGCCGAAGAAGCCGCCCTGCGCCTGATTGCGCGCGAAGCCGGCGGCTCGATGCGCGACGCCGAGCGGATGCTCGAGACCGCCATCGCCTCCGCTCCCGACGGCCGCGTCGGCGAAGCTGCGGTCGCGTCATCGCTGGGCGTCGCCTCGCGCACGATCGTGTTCGGAGTTATCGAGTCGATCCTCGAACGCAAAGCGGCGCCCGCACTGCGCGCGGCTCGTGAGCTTTCGGCGCGGGGCGCCAACCTCGAATCTCTCGGCCGCGACCTACTCGAGACGCTGCGCAACCTCGCCGTCGCCAAGCTACCGCACGACGATACGCAAAAAAGTGTTGGACAGAGTCCGCTCGACGATATCCCCGACAACGAGGTGCTCGAACTAAATCGGCTTGCCGCTCTTACCTCGAATCGCGATCTGATGCGGCTGTTCCGGCTGATGGCGCAGGCGCAAGAAGAACTCATCCGCTCACCATATCCGGATTTGCTGCTCGAGATGGCGATCGTGCGGATGGCGTCGCTCGCGCCGGTCGTCGATATGAATGAACTCTTGAGCGCAATCGCCGGCACGCATCAGACAGGTTCGTCTTCAGGTTCGAACTCTGGATCGTCCTCAGGATCGCCCTCTTCTTCGGGCGGCGCCACACGCGCTCCCACCACTCATACTGTCGAATCGCCGTCCGCAGTAGCGCGCAAGCTTCGAGTTGAAGGGGAAGTCAAGGCCTCAGCGCCCATCCGCGCCGCAGCGCCGCCGGTGGGAATCGAGCCACTGCCCGGGGCATCGCCGCCGTCCGCTTCCGAGCGCGAGATGCCGGAGTTGCGCGAATTTATTAAGTCGCGGCGCGCCGCGCTGGCGGGCTTCATGGAACAAGGCGCGGCGTTGTGGCTCGACGGTGACGTGCTATCCATAGCGCCGCGCAGTGATATCTACGCCCGCTATCTTGCCGATAACCGGGCAGTAATCGCCGAGATCGCGTCGGATTTTTATGGCCGCCCAATCCGCGCCGAAATCGCAGCAAGCATCGCAGCCGCGCCCCCCGCGCTAACAAGAGCGCATACGGCTCCGGAACCGGCGCACCTCGCACCGTCACAATCAAAAGAAAAGGAAACCGCCTCCGAGCCGAGTGTCGCTTCCACCGTCTCGCGCGAAACAGCCGAGCCGATGCTATCGGCGGCGATTATGACTTCGTCGGCTGTGCCCGCAACCCGCCGCGTCTCGACTTCGCCCGAAGAACGTGCCGCGCTTTACGCCGACCCGATCGTCGAACGCGTCTTTGAAGCGTTCGAGGCGCGACTGGTCGAAGTCCGCGCGCCAGTCGCGATCACGCCATCGGCGGCGGCGGAGATCAACGGCGCCGAGGACTCGGAAGCAGGAGATTGATCGGCACGAGCAGTCAGAGCGTTTTCGATATGCGCATATTATCTCAATTCGCTCGGGAGCAAATGAATTGGCAGAACTCGACTTATCGGCATTGATGAAACAGGCCGCAGCCCTTCAGGACAAGCTCAAAGACATGCAGGCCGCCGCCGCCGAACGAATCGTCACGGCCGAGGCGGGCGCGGGGATGGTTCGCGCGACGGTTGACGGCACGATGCGCGTGCGGAAGATCGAGATCGACGCGGCGCTCCTTGCGGGCAACGACAAAGACATGCTCGAGGATCTGATCGTCGTCGCGATCAATGAAGGTCTCAAGCGCGCGCAGGAGATGGTCGCCGAAGAAATGGCCAAGCTTGGACCGCTCGGCGGTCTCAAGCTCCCCGGCTTCGGTGGCGACTGAATCGAACGGCGATGGCTGCGGAAAATCTTAAACGCGGCGACGGTCTTCCACCCGCGATGACGCGGTTGGTAAAGGAACTCTCGCGCTTGCCCGGAATCGGCGAAAAGACCGCGTCGCGGCTCGCCTTCAACCTGCTCAACCGGCCGCGCGATCAGGTGATTGCGCTGGCCGAGTCGCTGCTCGAAATGAAAGAGCGAGTGGGGCTGTGCGACCAATGTTATGGGCTGTCGGATAATCCGCGATGCCAGATCTGCGACGATCCGGCGCGCGAACGCGACGTGATCTGCGTCGTCGAAGGGCCTGCGGACCTGATGGCGATCGAGCGCGCGCGCAGCTTCTCCGGCGTCTACCATGTCCTGCACGGCGCGATCGCGCCGCTCGATGGAATCGGCCCCGATGACGTAAAACTCAAGGAACTGATTGCCCGAGTCAATCCGCCTACCGCCGTTCGCGAGGTGATTATCGCGACTAATGCAACGGTCGAAGGCGAAGCAACTGCGCTTTACATTGCCAAGGCGCTGCGCCCCTGGGGTGTCAAGACAACGCGCCTCGCGCGCGGCCTTCCCGCAGGCGGCGACCTCGAGTACAGCGACTCCGCGACATTGACCAGCGCGCTCGCCGGCCGCCGCGAACTATAGCGCTGTTAGCCCCGTCGGCGCGCGCGGACCCGGCCACGATTTACCCGTCGCCCTGCGTGCGGCTGTCGATAAGGGTGAGCGTCTCTATCTTGTCCGCTGACCCCTTCAACATAAAGGGAGTATTTTTCAGCGTGCAGCGCGGCTAAGATTCCGCGTGCGCGGGTGGCTGTGCTATACGGACAGGCGAATCAGCCCCACAGGGGAGAGATGATCATGTCCACGCGAAGCACGCCTGCCGAAGTAATCGCTATGTTTGAAAAGCTCAGCAATTGGGGGAGATGGGGCAATGAGGACGAGCGCGGTGCATTGAATTTTATCAACGACGCGAAGCGCGCCGCCGCCGCGCGGCTCGTCAAATCCGGCGAAATGGTATCGCTGGCGGTGCCGCTCGCGACGATTCCGGCGGCGGACAATCCGATGCCAGTAACGCACCTGATGGTGCAGGCCGGGTACGACTCGCACGAAATGGCGCTGCCATATGCGGGCGACTATTTTGCAATCGCGCCGCACGGGATGGCCAATACTCATATCGACGCGCTTTGCCACGTATTCTGGCACGGCAAAATGTACAACGGCTTCGACGCTGGCGAGGTCGGCTCGCACGGCGCGAAGAAATGTGCGATCACGGTCGCGCGCGAAGGAATCGTCGGCCGCGGCGTCCTGCTCGATATTCCCAAAATCAAAAAAATCGACTGGCTGGAACCCGGCGAACGAATATTTCCGGAGGACCTCGACGCCGCAGAAAGCGAGCATCATGTCCGCGTCGCTGAAGGCGACATCCTGTTGATTCGCACCGGCCGCGCCGCGCGCCGCAAGGCAAAGGGCGGATGGGACCCGAACCGCGTCGGACTCCCGGGCCTCGATGCGACCTGCCTCCCGTGGCTTCATTCGCGCAAAATCGCGGTGCTCGGCTCCGACAGTGTCAGTGATGTTGTTCCCAGCGGCTACGACGGCGTGCCGTTGCCGATTCACGTCGGGACGCTGGTCGCGATGGGCGTGCATCTGATCGACAACGCGGATTTCGACGCGCTCGCGGCCGCTTGCGCCAAGGCGAACCGCTACGAGTTTTTGTTCACGATGGGTCCGCTCATCCTGAATCGCGGCACCGCGTCGCCCATAAATCCAATTGCGATTCTGTGAGATCGCCCGCACCATCCGTGGATAATGCTTGAAGGAGATACGAGTATGAAGAGCGAAGCGTTGGTCATCGATTGCGACGGACATATCCTTGAGCCGCCCGACCTGTGGGAAAGATACATCGACCCGAAATTCCGCGACCGCGCGATGCGGATTCGGATCGGCGACGATGGCTTCGAGTACCTCGAGATCGATCGCAAGCGCGCCGAAATGACGCGGCCCGGGCTGCTCGGCTCCCTCGGCGGTATGGGCAAACGTGTAGAGGAGACCAACCGGATGCGCGCCGCCGCGATGCGAGGAGAGAGGCTGCGCCCGGAAGATCTGCGCGCGGTGCAGCCAAAGCCAGAAGACACCTACCTAAAGGGTGCGGCCTTCGGCACCATGGATATGAAGGAACGCCTCCAGCTCCTGGACAAGGAAGGAATGGCGAAGTCAATTCTTTATCCAACTATAGGACTGTTGTGGGAGGCTGAGCTTTTCGACGCTGAGCTGTCGGCGGCGTACTGCCGTGCCTACAACCGATGGATCGCCGACTTCTGCCGCGACTCAAACGGGCGCCTGATTCCAATCGCCCACCTTTCTCTTGGCGATCCGGCCGAGGCCGCACGCGAGCTCGAGCGCGCAGTTAAGGATGGATGCAAGGGCGCGTTCGTGTGTCCGTTTACGATCACCCGCGTTCCGCACGGCGACGCCGCGCACGATCCAGTATTCGCGGCTGCACAGGATCTCGGCGTGCCGCTCGCAATACATCCAACCTTCGAGCCGGTCTCCTTCGGAATCCATCGCCGCTACGATAATTTCGCGTGGGCGGCCTGGTACTTCGATCTATTCGCTGGCCAGGGTGTCCAGCACGCGTTCGCAACATTCTTTCAGCTCGGAGTCTTCGATCGTTTTCCGAAGCTCAGGGTCATCGTGCTTGAGTCGCAGGCCGGATGGATTGGCTACTTCCTCGATCGCGGCGACGCGATCTACTCAGGCACCACGCTCGGCCTGACGGTGCGCCTCAAAGAAAAGCCCTCGCACTATTTCAAGCGCCAATGCTGGATATCGGCGGACCCGGACGAACGAACTATCGCCGGAATGATGCAGATCGTCGGCGAAGACAAGTTCTTCTGGGCCAGCGACTACCCGCATCCCGATCATCCGGGCAACTACCTCGAGGAGCTAAAGGGTCTCGTCGCGCCGATGACGGAATCGGGCCGTCGCGCTATTCTTGGCGAGAGCGTCGCGAAGGTGTACGGAATCTAGTTTCGGCGCAATCCGCCGCAGCTCCATAAGAAGAAGCGGCGCTAGCGTAATCGCGAGCGCCGCTTCTTCTTTCGAGGCTGGGTGTCTTCGCGGACCGAGTATTCTACTTCGCGGCGGCCACCGTCACCGGGATCTCGAACTTCACTGCTTGCGGCATCTTGCAGATGTTGTCGTTACACTCCTGAAACTTGAACGTTCCCGCGAGTTGATAGTTACCGGGCTTCGATTTCGGATCGATCGTCAGCGTTCCCGCCGCTTTCACCGAGTGCTCATAGACCGGCAGCGTTTCGCCAAGTCCCTTGAACGTGACTGGCGTCGGCGCTGGAAACTTGATCTGCTGCTTCGCGATCACGGTCTTGTCGAACTCGACGCTGGTCGGCACGAAATCCTCGGGCACAGGGTTGCCGTAGATGTGCCATCCCGGTTCGATCGCGATCTTGACCGTCACGCCGATCTCACCGCCGGGCGCAACCTTCGCGTTGGCTAGCGCGATTTTCGCCTGCACGTTTTGTGCTTGCACGGTGGTCGCCGCGTCGGCCGCAAGCGCCGCCTCCGGGAGTGCCACCACCATAACCAATGTGATCAGCGCCCACAGCACTGTGTGTATCTTCGCAATCATCGCCACTTAGATTAGCGCAACCGACCCGCAAAATCATCGGCCCCACGTAATTGGGCCGTCCCGGACGGAACGGTCCCGATGATTTAAGCTGGTCGCTGAACCTGTGCGCTCACGCTAATTGGTAGTTCCTTGACGGGCCGAACGAGAATTGTTCGGCTCTGACAAGACTACTCTATGTCTATGTTGCCGAAGTGGCGACTGTCGGGGCTGGCGTCGCGCTCGCTGAGTTCTCGGTCGAGGAGTCCATAAGCTTTTCGGCCCCAGCCTCCAGCCTATCCGAGGCTGGGGGTCGAAAAACTGCCTGAGGAAAAAGAATCAACCGGAGATCGACTCTCGAAGTGGACCTACATCGGGGTGCAGGTCATCGCCACGAAACGAGCTACGGTAGCATCCCGGCTTGGATCACGGTCGGTCCGGACTGCTTTGGAATCTGCGGCTCGCGTTTGCGCTGCATCGCTTTTTCCAGAATTGGCGCCATCCGTTCGGCCTTTTCCCTCGCGTGCTTTTCCTCGCGCGGCTTGAAGTCGGGCATCACCTTTTCGGCGAACAGACTCAACGACGAGCAGATATCCTCGTGCTTGTTGTTGCCCGCCTGCGAGATGAATACCACCTGATCGACACCCGCTTCCTCATAGCCGCTCAGGCGTTCGCGGATCAGGTCAGGCGTGCCGACGCAGGCGCTCTCGCCGCCGGCGCCGGGCATATCGAGCGAGGCGCTCTTATAGTTCGACCAGATGTTGGTTTTGGCCGGCTCGTGCTTGCCGAAGACGTAGTGATGTCCGAGCGCGTACGAGAAGAACTTGAGACCGTCCTGTCCCATCGCGACTGCGCGCTCCTGATTGGGATCGCACATGAAGCCGGTGACGATCGCGATGTTAGGATTGATCGCGTAGCCAATCGGCTCGCACTCGTTTTCGAGCGTCGTGTAATAATCATTGACCCACTGGCGCGCTTCGTCGGGACTGACGAAGGCGAAGGTCAGCGCACCGATTCCAAGCTTGGCCGCCAGATGAATCGTTTCGCGCCGCGAGCACGCGACCCATAGGGGCGGATGCGGTTTTTGCACCGGCTTGGGAACCACGTTGCGCACGGGCATCTTGAAATACTTGCCCTCGTGCCCCAAGAACGGCTCCTCGACGAACATCCGGCAGATAGCGCCGAGCGATTCCTGCCACATCGCACGCTTGTCCGCGCGTGGAATCTGAAACCCGCCCAGTTCAGCCTCCGCCGAAGATTCGCCGGTGCCGAACTCAACGCGTCCGCCGCTGACGAGATCGAGCGTCGCGATTCGTTCGGCTACGCGCGCAGGATGATTGTATCCCGGCGGCAACAGCACGATTCCGTGTCCGAGCCTGATCCTCTTGGTGCGCTGACTGCACGCCGCCAGGAAAATTTCGGGCGCCGAAGAGTGCGCGTACTCCTCGAGAAAATGATGCTCGACCTCCCACATATGGTCGATGCCGAGCTTGTCGGCCAATTCGACCTGATCGAGCGCATCCTGAAACAGCTTCAGTTCCGATCCGGGACTCCAAGGACGCGGGAGCTGATGCTCATAGAACGTTCCGAACTTCATGCGGCAATTACCCTCACTTTCCTTTGGGTGTAATGCACAACTCTAGTGGGACGGCGCAGCAACACCTGACGGCTTCAAAAACAGCGTGCGCTCGACCATGTCAACGACTTCACGCTTGCGCCGCTCGATACTGGCCGGATCAAGCAGGTTGACGTTCCACAGCCGCTTGATCATCGCGGCAGTGCCGAAATATCCAATCGTGATCGAGTGCAGACTCTGGATGAAATGAAATGGTTCGATTTCGTGACGAAATTCGCCCTCGCGCTGGCCGCGGAAGATGAAGTTAACCTCGATCGCGTCGAGCGGCGGCATCCTGCGCTTGAGCAGATTTCGTCCGACGCCGTTCTCTTCGGCCATTTCCTTCCACAAGAGCTTCATCGAGTCCGGATGCTTCGCGATGTAATCGATCGCGTCCTTAATCGCGCGGACCAGCCGCTCCTGCCGGGTGCCTTTGCCGTTGGCAATCCGCTGCGCGGCGGCTTCCATCCCTTCGAAAATCTGATCGAGCACCGCGATATAAAGTTGCTGCTTCGAGGGAAAATGATGCAGCAGCGAGGGCGCCTTGATTCCGATGCGGCGCGCGATATCGCGCAGGCTGGTTCCGCGGTAGCCGCGTTCGGCAAACAGGGGCAGCGCGACGGCCAACACGCGTTCACGCGTGTCCATCGTGCGGCGAAGCGGCATGACCCTGCCACCCGTCCGCGCGGCGTGCACTTTGGATTGGGTTCGCATGGCAGCTCCCGAGCTGCGGCGATAATGATATCTAACACGCGTTAGGCAGTCAATTCGCTCCGCGGCGCGCCTTCCCGCTCCGGGCTTTGCACCGACCACCTCGAAATCGTCAGGTTCCGTGCTTTTGATCGCGCTCAAACCGTAGTAGAAACCCAATCATTAATGCCAGCGGGGCGCATCGTCTCCGCCGCGCGGAGGATAGAACCATGTCCGATCTCCACTGGAAACCCGCCCACGAACTTGCCGCTATGATCCACCGACGCGAAGTCAAGCCGAGCGAGTTGATGGCGGCGACGCTTAAGCGCCTCGAACAGGTGAACCCCAAGATAAACGCCTTCGTCGCGCTGCGCGCCGAGCAGGCGATGGAGGAAGCGCGCGCGATGGATGAAAAAGTCATCCGGAGCGTTGAACTTGGACCGCTGGCCGGCCTCCCCTTCGGCGTCAAGGATCTCGAAGACGCCGCCGGATTACCGACCACGCACGGATCGAAGCCATTCCGGGATCATATGCCGGCGGGAGATTCGGTTCAGGTTTCCCGGCTCAAGGGCGCTGGCGCGATCGTACTCGGCAAGACCAACGCGCCCGAGTTCGGATACACCGGATTTACCAAAAACCTGCTCTTCGGCGTTACCCGAAACCCGTGGAACCTCGAACGCACCCCGGGCGGATCATCGGGTGGAAGTTCGGCGGCGATCTCGGGCGGCATCGTCGCGCTTGCCACCGGCTCCGACGGCGGCGGTTCGGTACGTATTCCCGCGTGCTATGCTGGATGCTTCGGCCTTAAGCCGAGCAAGGGACGGATCCCTCTCGAGCCATCGCTGGGGATGCTCGGATGGAACGACACGAGCGTGCTCGGGCCGCTGACCCGGACCGTGCGCGACGCCGCGATGTATCTGGACGCGGTGGTGGGGTACCATCCGTCGGATCCTGACTCGCTGCCGCATCCGGGAATATCTTATAACGCGATCCTGGAGAGGATTCCGAAAAAACTGCGCATCGCGTTTCATCCCGACTTCGGCAATCCGGTTCAAAACGATGTTGCACGCGAAGTCGCGAAGGCCGTCAATGTTTTCAAGGATCTCGGCCACGAAATCACGCAGATCGACGATCCGATCGTTGATTTGGGCCGCGAGTGGCAGCGGCTTGGTGCAACGCAATCATACGCGCAGCTCTATGAATTGCTCGACAGCCGCCGGGAAGATTTCGGCCGCGCATTTGCGGCGGGAACCATTTCCGCTGAGCACATCACATGGCGCCATTACGGACAGGCTTATCGGCTCCGCTATCAGTTCAACGAATGGTGCCGTAAACTTTTCGAGCGCTACGATCTGCTGCTAACTCCAACGATCGCGACTGAAGCCTTCCCAGCGGCCGGTCCACCGTTCGACACAGTCAACGGCAAGCCCGCCGATCAACTCAAAGCGGTTGCCGGCTTCACCTATCCGTTCAATATGAGTGGGCATCCGGGCGCCAATGTTCGCGCGGGACTGACTGATAACGGCCTTCCCGCCGGGTTACAGATCGTCGCCGAGCGCCATCGCGAGGATCTTGTTTTGCAGGCGGCCTATGCTTACGAACAAGCGCGCCCCTGGAACAACAAATGGCCTGAGATTTGACACTGGGCAAAAGGCTGCGAAAGGTGGGTTAAGTCACAGTCAGTCTGCCGCTGTCGTTGCAAATTTCGCGTCAGCGTCGAATTGCTGCACCAAATCGGCAAGTTTTCGCGCCTGCGAGGTTACCTCCGGACGACGCGGCTCGCCAAGCCATTCGATAAGCGAACCGGCCAGATCCATGAGCCTCGTTCTGATCAGGTCGGTCCGCCTGATGTCCCCAGTGCAGAGGTCGCGAGAATATCAGGGAGAGCATTCGACGCTAGATAGTCGATCCGCGAAACTTCGGTTTTGAGCGGAATTTTTGGAAGCTCCCGAACCAATTCCCGAGCAGAGTTGTTTATAGCGTCCATCAGATCCACCTCTGTCGGGCGTCGCCGCTTCTTGACCGCCTGTACGAGACGATTCCGAGAACTCATTGATCCCGGAACTCATCTGGCGCATCAGCAACTTTCGGAACTGTTTGCGCTCGCTCGCGCGCGCTATGCGGGGAACTGTTTGCGGACGGCGGTGAAGGCCACGTCGGTCACCTCGAGAGTTCGCGCAATATCGTCTTCGGTGTGCGCTGCGGTCAGAAACCAGTTGTGGCGCGGCGCAAGATATACGCCATTCTGCGAGCATGTACCGGCAAATACTTTGATCCGGTCGTGATGCCCATGATCGTCGTTGAACGTCATGTACGGAATCGCTGGAGGACCAGAGTACGTCACCTCGAATCCGTGGGTGCGCGCCTGCGCAAGCATCCCGTCGCGCAGCTTTTCGCCAAGCATCCGCATCCGATCGATTCCGCCGGTCGCCGCGAGTTCTTGCAGGCAGGCCAGCGACGCCGCCATCGGAATCGCACTGGTGAAATACGATCCCGTGAAAAAAACTTCCTGCGCGGCCTGCTTCAGGCTGTCGCGTCCCATGCACGCCGAGATCGGATAGCCGTTACCCATCGCCTTGCAATAGGTCGCCAGATCCGGGCGGACGCCGAACAACTCGCCCGAGCCGCCCATGTGCAGGCGAAAGCCGGCGCGCACATCGTCAAGGATAAACACAATCCCATTACGATCGCATAGTTCGCGCACGCCGGGCAGAAATCCCTCGACCGGAAGTTCCTGATCGTGGCCCGCGTCATGGCGAAACGGCGAGAGAATTACACCGGCGATTTCGCCTTCGTTTTCGCCGATCACGTCACGCAAACTCGCCAGGTTGTTGTAGTTGAAATAAACGACGTTGGCGCGATCCTCGGGCATCACGCCGCCGGGAACCGGTGTGCACCAGGTGTGCGCACCATGATATGCCCCCGAGCACATCGCGATCTTTTTGCGCCCTGTCGCGCGGCGCGCAACCAGCGTGGCCCACGTACATACGTCGGAACCGTTCTTTGCAAATACCGTCCAGTCCGCGAATGGCGTGATCGACACCATATACTCCGCAAGCTCGACCCACAGCGGACCCGGTGCGTTGAAACAATTGCCGAGTTCCATCTGGCGGCGGACTGCCTCTTCGACGCGGGGATGGCGATGGCCGAGCACGATCGGTCCGTAAGATGCCATATAGTCGATATATTCGTTTCCATCGACGTCCCAGACGTGCGATCCCTGCCCACGGGCGAAGAATGAGGGATACGCGCCGCGCGTCAGCAGCATCGGATTCTGATGCCCATAAATGCCGCCGGGAACGACCTTCCGCGCGCGCTCCATAAGCGCGGTGCTCTTTTCAAAAGTGTAGGGTTTCACGCTAGGACCTCGGAAGCGCCAGTTGCGCAGTGATAAACCCGAGAATCCTACTCGGGGATACGGGCGTCAAGCGAACCGACGCAGGACGCTAGCAACAAAGACGGGATCGCTCGGCCGCGGTCAGTGCCGATAGGTGGTGCGCGCCGCCTGTGCGGCCGAAGGTGGCAGCGCTCCGATTCGGGTCAGCTCTTCGCGCAGCTTTGCGCGCGAGAGTGGCTTCGACAGGACCGCCGAAGCGCCGAGCTCATAACTCTCCGCTATATCGCGGTCGTACATCGAGCTGGTCACGACGAACAGCGGAACCATCGAGCAAACCTCGCTACCGTGAATCGCGGTCAAGACCGAGAAGCCGCCGTTATCGGGCAAGCGCAAATCGACGAAGAATAAATCGGGGCGATCGTACTCTGTGAACTGCGCAATCATATCGAGCGCCTCTTCGGCGTTTTGCGCATGAAGCATCTCAATCGCGTCGCCCAGTACTTGACGGATTACGGTCAGCGCGATGAAGACATGATCCGGATTGTCCTCGACGAGAAAGATACGTACGCAGGGTCCGGTGCCTTCGAGGTCTTTTTCGTCGTTCTGCATCCCACTCCGCTCGTTCGCCAGAGCCGTCAGGTTACTCGAAGTTCAATTGAAAATCTTCGTTTTCAGCCCCAATAATAGCTGCACGAGAACAAATTTTCGTGACAGCCGGGATGATCCAATTGGCGTGCCACAATTGTGAGAGCTTTGCCCGTGATACGACAACTAGGAGGTTGTTTAGTCTTGATGTCTTTACGAGTCTCTGCGGAGATTGAATGATAGGATATGCCGCAAATCTAGAGTTCTTTTCGCCGCGATCGCCCTCGTGTCGCGAAATCCTACGGGCGCGAACGTCGCCGGACGAGGATCGGGCTTTTTGGCTGTGGCGTTAATGCTACAATCAGTGGCTCTTTTGTTTCATGATGGCACAGCTTCTTAGCCGATAATCGACACTTGGATTTGATCGAGAAGGTCGGTTCGCACGAGAAGCGTAAGGGAATTCGTCGGGGAGGAAGTCTTGGCTCGTATTCTGAATTTGCCGCTGCTTCAGCATCCTATGCTCAAGAAATATTCCGCGCTCGTAAAGGAAGACCTGAGTGCTACATATTCGCGCGATATTCAGAAGTGGCTGCTAGTCGCACCGTTTATCGGCATTATCACGGGCGTCGTGATTGCCGGAATCACGATCCTGATTCTGGGCAAAATTTGGGCGGCGTTGCTGCCGCTATATCTCGCACATCACTGGATGATCCTACCCGGGCTGCTGTTCGGGTTCCTGCTCACCGGATTGATCATGCAGTTCCGCACGCCCGACCCCGACGAGCACTCGACCGAAGAGATCATTCGCTCATATCACAATCATCAGGGTGACATCGATTTCAAACCGTTTTGGTGGAAGCTGCTGGCCGCCGTGACTACCGTCGGGTCTGGCGGCAGCGCAGCACTCGAAGGACCAAGCATCTACGGCGGCGGAGCAATCGGCTCGTGGCTGTGGACAAAGCTGCGCCGCTTTGCGCGCCTCGAATCGCGCGACCGGCGCATCATGCTGATCAGCGGCGCGGCGGCCGGGATGGCGGCTGTTTTCCGCGCGCCGCTGACGGGAATCGTGTTCGCGCTCGAAATGCCGTACAAAGATGACCTCGCACACGAGGCGCTGCTGCCCTCGCTCATCGCGTCGGTGGTGGCGTACGCCACTCTCGTCGCAATCGTCGGCGCGGAGCCGCTATTCGGATTCCAGTCCTTCGCGCGAGCCGGGTTTGGCCCATTGGATGTAGTTTGGTCGGCGCTCTTGGGTGCGGGAATCGGGTTAATCGCGATCGTGTTCGACATTACGTTTCGCCGGGTCCGGACGTTTTTTGTACGCAGCCGCGCGCCGCACACATTGAAACTTATGGCGGGCGGATTTGGCACCGCGCTATGCGGCATGATCTTTCTGGCGATCTTTCCGGGCAAGCTCGTACCGATCGGGCCTAACTACGAAGCCGTGCGCTACGTGCTGAGCACACCGTATCCTTCGCACCTGTTGATCACGTTTGCGATTCTCAAACTTGCCGCGACGATCTGTTCGCTCGGCTCGGGCGGAGTCAGCGCGATGTTCGTGCCGCTGCTCCTGACCGGCGGATGCCTGGGCAGCGCGTTTGCACAATCGATCATGCATTCGCCCGCGGTCGATATGTACGCCGCAGTCGGGATGGCGTCGTTCATCGCGGCGGGGTACAAAACGCCCCTGACAGCGGTTGTCTTTGTGGCTGAGACTACCGGAGGCCATGCCTTCATCATCCCGAGCCTGATCGGAGCCGCCGTTGCCTACGCGATTTCCGGCGAGGCGTCGGTCTCGGGCGATCAGCATCTGCATGAAACGGCAAAGATCTCGGAGCTAAAGAACCTGGCGGTGCGCGACGTGATACAGCGCCAGATCGTGTCGATGCCAGCGAGCGCCACGGTCGCGGATTTCGCGCGCTCCGTGGCCGCGCATCATAATCACGCGCACTTCCCGGTTTACGATAACGGTCAGGTGATAGGAATAGTGTCGGCGGCCGACTTGGGCCGCGTCGCACCTGAAAAGTGGGCCACGACAACGGTCGGCTCAATCGCCGACCGCGAAGTCACCAGAGTCGCCGAGGATTGCGATCTAAGCGAGGCGCTGCGGCTGCTAGTCCGCGAGGGCGGCGACCAAATGCTGCTGGTCACCCACGATCACGGCGCTACCGTCTCGGGTCTCGTCACCAAGACCGATATCCTGCGCGCCGTCGGCAACCATCGCGACTCCGCGGCTCCGCCACCAATCCCGGGCCAACTGACTTAAGCCGACTGCCCGGCGGTTCGAAGCGCGAGCAATACCGGAAGTCGGGAAAATCCCGCTCGATTCCAGAACGGAAGACTGCGTTCGGTCACAGTCGCCGAAACCCCCGCCGCTCCTCGGCGTCGAAGCTCCTGCCATGCCGCGTCGACCAGCGCAGCTCCGATGCCCGAATGCTGGCGTTCGGGATGCACTGAAAGCAAGTGGATCAGTGCTCGCGAGCCGTCATAGACCGCGCGAATCAATCCGCACGGCTCTTGGTCTATTGCCGCGACCAGGAAAACTGCGCAGGCGCACCGCGCCACACGCCGCATCGCGTCCGGACCTTCAACCTCGGGATAGTCGTACTGATGATTGAGCTTTAGGATTTCAACTAGCGCGTCTATATCCCGCTCCTCAAACACTCGGATATCCAGCGCCATAATCGAACCTCCGATCGGCGCCACGCGCTTCAGGCGAATCGCGGCATCACGCGGTCCGCAAACAGGCGCATCGCTTCGCACACGTTCGCGTGGCCCGCCAAGCCTCCGGTCTCAAACCAGCAGACCAGGCGCGTGAAGCCGAAGCGTTCCTTGAGCTCCGCAATCCGGTCGGCGATATATTCCGTGTCGCCGAATGCGCCCATCAGCGAGTCGGCCTGCTCGTATTTCATCGTGAGCAGACGCGAGCGCACTTTCTCGAACTCCGCCTGATGACCAGCCGCGAGCGTATCTGGCTCGACGATCTCGGCGACCGAGTTGAAATAGTTGCGCAGGCTCGGCTCGAGCGTCGCGCGCACCGCCGCGCGATCGCGTCCGGCGAAAACCATCAGCAGCCCCGCGAACCAATCGTTGGGCCGCGCGCGTCCGGCGCCGGCGAGCGCGCGATCGTAAATCGCCAGACGATCGGCGAGCACCGGGAACGGATTTACCGGACCGCCTGCGAAGATCGGATAGCCATTGGTACCTGCGAATGTGAACGTGTCGGGACTGTTGGCCGCGATCCGGATTGGCGGATGCGGCTTCTGGAGCGGCTTTGGCACCACCTGGATTTGCTCGGCGTTGAAATGCTTGCCGTGGAACGTCACCCGATCCTGCGTCCACGCCGCGCGAATAAATTCGAGTCCTTCCTCGAACAGGCCGCGACTCTCCGCCATCGGCACGCCGTACCCGCGATAGTTGAGCGGAAACGCGCCGCGGCCGGCGCCAAACTCGACGCGCCCGCCCGAGATGACATCGAGCATCGCGGTCTCTTCCGCGAGGCGCATCGGATGATGTAGCGGCATCAGGTTAACCGCGAGCCCGAGGCGAATCCGCTCGGTGCGTGCCGCGATCGCCGAATGGAGCATCATCGGCGCCGGCATGATCGAAAAGTGCGGCGCGAAGTGAACTTCGGCGAGCCACACCGTCTCGAAGCCGAGCCGATCGGCGAGGATCGCCTCGGCAACAAGATCGCGATATCGATCCGCGGACTTCTGTGAATCGGCCTGCGGCAGTTGATAGAAGATATCGAACTTCATCCGCGCCGCTTAATAGCCACCGAGTTGTGCTACGCGTTCGCGATGATACGCCGGCGAGCCGAAGTACGATTCGTTGAAGCGCGCGCGCTTGAACCACAGGTGGATATCGTGCTCCCAGGTGAAGCCGATTCCGCCGTGCATCAGCACCGCGCGATCGGCACCGCGCATATACACGTCGCAAAGCCGCGCCTTCGCCATCGCAGCCGCGCGCGACGCCGATTCGTGCGCCGCGTCCTGCGCGTGCGCGGCGTACCACACGAGCGCGCGGCCCGGCTCGAGCTCGGAAACGATTTCCGCCGCAGCGTGCTTAAGCGCCTGGAATGATCCGATCGGTTTGCCGAATTGTTCGCGCACCTTCGAGTAGTCAACCGCCATGTCGAGTGCTCGCTCGATTCCGCCGAGCGAATCCGCTGCGATCGCAACCGCGCCGATATCGAGCATCCGCGAATACGCCTTCGCACCACCTGCCAGCGGGGTAGCCGTAGCGCCGTCGAACTCAACCCGCGCGACGCGCCGCGTCAGATCGAGATTCGTTAGCGCCAATACCTTCACACCCGCCGCTTTCGTCTCGACCACATATAGCTCCGCGTCCGACGCGTCGCCGCCTCGCGCCGCCACGACGATAAAGTCGGCAACGTTCGCGTACGGCACAAACATCTTGACGCCGGAGATTCGCGCCGCAGCGCCATCCTTGCGCGCTACCGTCGCGAAATCCGCCGGCGACAGACTATCGTCGCCCTCGACAATCGCGACGGTGCCAATCGCGCTGCCCGCCGCGATCGCGGCGAGCCATTTCGCGTCCAATCCACCCGAGCCGCCATGCGCGAGCGCGTCGGCCGCTAGCGCCGCGGAAAACAGGAACGGCCCCGGCATCGCGGCGTAGCCTTGCTCTTCCAGAATCACCGCCATGTCGAGCATTCCGAGTCCGGCGCCGCCGAATTTTTCGGGCACGATTAGCCCGGTCCACCCGAGCTTTACGATTTCGCGTTCGAGTTCCGGCGCGCGGCCGTCGTCCGACGCCATCGCCTTGCGCACGGCCGCGGTCGAGCACTTGTCGGCCAGAAACTCGCGCGCGCTCGCTTTGAGCTGCTGCTGTTCTTCGCTCAGTCCAAA
>JAJZAG010000254.1 GCA_021799555.1 Deltaproteobacteria bacterium
TCGATGACCGAGCTAAAAGAAGGCATCACCTTCCTGCGGCAGGCGGTCAAGAAAGGTTCGTCAACCTCGGCATGAGTTCGGGAAACATTTGGCCATGAGTGCATCGACGGAAATAATCGGGTCATTTGCGGACGACCAGCTTTGCGCGCGGGGTATAACGGATTTGCGCGCCGCGCAGGTGAAGGACTTCCACGTCTTCTCGCCGATCCCGAGCCACCATATCGAGCACGCGATGGGCAAGCCGAAAAGCAAAGTGCGCCTGTTCGTTTTGATCGGAGGAATCACGGGTATCCTGACCGCGCTTGCGATTACGATCGGGACTTCGATGGAGTGGAATCTGGTGGCGGGCGGAAAGCCAATCATTTCGTGGCCGCCTTTTATCATTATTTGTTTCGAATTGATGATCCTGTTCGGAGGCCTTTCGTCGGTCACGAGCTTTTTGGTCAATGCCGGGCTTCCGGCCTTCGACTCCGCCAGCGGCTTCCAATCGCGCTTCGGCGAAGATCGCTTCGGCGTAGTGGTCGAGTGTGACAAGGCCGACGACGCGGCGCTCGAGAAAATTGAATTGATTCTGAGGAACGCAGGTGCAGAAGAAGTTTCGCGTGAGGCGGCGTAGCCCGAAATTTTCCGTGATCAGGTCAAGCAAGGCGGTCGAGCGATGAGCGCAAAAGTCGAAGCGGCACACATCTCCGCCTCGGGTGCGCATCAGGCTCCGGCGGGTCCCGTCGCTGGTCCCGCGTTCCGGACTTTGATGGCGCTGTTTGTGGCGGCTGGAATTGCCGGCTTTGCGCTCAACGTCGGTGGCGCCAACGGCGCGCGCGCGTGGCAGGCTTATCTGGTCAACCTGCTCGTCTGGCTCGGCATCGCGCAGGGCGGCGTGGTGGTTCTGGCGGCTTTTTATCTGACCAACGGACGCTGGGCTGGTACCACGCAGTTCCGCCTTGCGGAAAGCTTTGCGGGCTTTATCCCGCTGGGCTTTTTGCTTTTTTGGGGATTGTACTTCGGTCGCACACTGATTTTCCCTTGGGTGCTGCACCCGGTTGCGCAGAAAGCCGCATGGCTGAACACACCTTTCCTGTTTGCGCGCGATGGGATCGGACTGGCGGTAATGACGGTGCTGAGCCTGTGGTTGGTGCGGCTGTCGCGGACGGCGCAAGCCGCGGACTGGCAACGGCAATCCGAAGACATCTTGCTGGTGCCGAACCCGATTCGCAGGGTGGCGCCCGCATTGGCGATCTGCTTCGCGATCGTTTACACGATCCTCGCCTTTGACCTGGTCATGTCGCTGGCGCCCGCATGGAGCAGCACGCTATTCGGATGGTTCTTCTTCGCCGGCGCGTTCTGGAGCGCGGCGGCCGCGATGGCGCTGACGGCGGTGATTATGCGCGGCCGTTTGGGAGAACATAACGCCTTCAAAAATCCAAAGACGATGCACGATCTGGGCAAGTTCGTGTTCGCCTTTTCGGTTTTCTGGATTTACCTGATGTTCGCGCAGTACATCGTCATCTGGTACGGTGATATTCCGCGCGAGACGTTCTTCATCGTGCTGCGCGTCTATCATCCGCCTTGGCAGTATCTGTCGTACGCTGTCTTGGCGCTCATCTGGGTAATTCCGTTCGTGACTCTTCTCGGTGTTCGGCCAAAGAAGACGCCGGCTATTCTGGGTCTGGTGTCGCTTGGTGGTATTTGCGGGATCTGGCTCGAACGCTACGTGCTGGTCGTGCCGTCGCTGTCGCCGCGAGTAGTGCCGTTCGGATGGGTCGAGATTCTCATTACGCTTGGATTTATCGGCGCATTTGTGCTGTGCGCGCTGCCCGGAGTGGACCGCCTTGCAGCGGCGGCGACTGCGGAAGCGTGGGTGGAGGGGCACGAATGAAGCGCGCTTTTCAGTTGATCTCTTCCGCGATGGTTGCGGCGTCGATGTTCCTGGCGGGATGCGCGCAAGGCCGCAAATTGCCGATGACCACGCTTGCTCCGAAGTCGGACTTGGCAGATTGGATCTACCGTCTCTTCATCGAAGTTACATTATGGGACGGTTTGGTGCTTGCCATCGTAATCGTCGCGTTCCTGCTGGCGATTTTCGTCTTCTCGACCCGTGTGGGCGAAGCGGCGCCGCCGTCGTCGGCTGCGTCGGACCTGAAACTTGAAGTCGCATGGACCGTTGGTCCGGCGCTGATCCTGCTCATGATCACGATCCCAACCATCCGTACGATCTTCCGCTCGCAGCCAAACCTGCCGCCGGCCGGAGCGCTCGAGATAAAGGTCGTGGCGCATCAATGGTGGTGGGAATTTCAATACGGCGATAAGGATCACGTTATCACGGCCAACGAGATGCACATCCCGGTGGGGGTTCCGATTCGCTTGACCCTCCAATCGGGAGACGTGATCCACAGCTTTTGGGTGCCGCAACTCGGCGGGAAGCGTGATGTGGTTCCCGGGCAATTGAACGAACTCACCTTTATCGCGTATGTCCCGGGAGTGTATCCGGGGCAGTGCGCGGAGTTCTGCGGCGAGTCGCATGCAAACATGAGATTTCGGGTATTTGTCGATACGCCGCAGCAGTTCGCCGAATGGGAAAAAGGCCAGTCAACGATGCCGACTGCGGGCGCCGCAATGACCGACAAGGCGGCGGCGCGCGGCGCACAGGTATTCTCGAACAGTCCATGCGCGGCCTGTCACCGAATCGACGGCGTTTCGAAGGGATATATTGGACCGGACCTCAGCCACTTTGGCAGCCGGACGACGATGGCGAGCGCGATCGAGGCTAACACTCCCGCCAACGTCGCCGACTGGATTGTTAATCCCGGCCGCGTCAAACCGGGCGCGCAGATGCCCAAGCTCGGACTCAGCGGCACCCAGTTAAACGACCTGGTAGCGTATCTCGAGAATCTTAAATGAGGGAGCTTGAGTGATGGCTGCCCAGCCAAAACCATTGCCGATTGAAACGCCGAACTATCTTCAGGGCGGAGGCCTTATCGGATGGCTGACCACCGTCGATCACAAGCGCGTCGCCGTCTTGTACGCCCTGAGCGCGTTCGTCTTCATGGCGATTGGCGGAATCGAGGCGATGCTGATCCGGATTCAGCTATGGTCGCCGGAGAATCATTTCCTGACCGCCGGTGTGTACAATCAGCTCTTCACGATGCACGGCACGACGATGATCTTTCTGGTCGTGATGCCGTTGGAAATCGGATTTTTCTCGAACTTCGTGATGCCGCTGCAAATCGGTGCGCGCGATGTCGCTTTCCCGCGACTGAACGCGATGTCGTTCTGGCTGGCGTTGGCCGGCGGAATTTTTCTTCACTTGGGATGGATCTGGGGCGGACTGCCGGACGCCGGATGGTTTGGCTATGCCAACCTGACTGAGCGATATTTTTCGCCCGGACTTAACCTCGACTTCTGGGTCGTGGGTCTGCTGATCCTGGGCGTGTCAACGCTTGCCAGCGGACTGAATTTCTTCGTGACAATCGTCGCGATGCGCGCCAAAGGCATGAGCTACATGCGCATGCCGATGTTCGTGTGGGCGGTTCTGATTACCTCGATTCTGATCCTGATCGCGTTTCCGCCGCTTACCGTGGGGCTTGTCTTTCTGCTGCTCGATCGATTTTTCGGGACGCACTTCTACGTGGCCGCGTACGGCGCCACGCCGATTCTGTGGCAGCATTTGTTCTGGCTTTTTGGGCATCCCGAAGTCTACATCATGGCGCTGCCTGCCTTCGGAATGATCTCGGAAATTCTCCCGGTATTTTCCCGCAAACCGCTGTTCGGATATCCGATGATGGCGTACTCGATCATTCTGATCGCGTTCCTCTCATACGGAGTTTGGGGCCATCACATGTTTGCAACGGGGATGGGACCCGTGGCCGACAGCGCGTTCGCAATCACGTCGATGCTGATCGCGATTCCGACCGGTATCAAGGTGTTCTCGTGGCTTGCGACAGTGTGGGGCGGTTCTCTGCGCATGACCACCGCATTTTACTTTGGGTTGGGGTTTATCCTCGAGTTTACGATTGGCGGCCTGTCGGGTGTCATGCATGCGACGGCACCGGTTGACTTACAGCAGACCGATTCGTACTTCGTCGTCGCGCACTTTCATTACGTGCTGTTCGGCGGCGTGATGTTCGCGATTCTCGGCGCCATCTATTACTGGTGGCCGAAAGTGACCGGACGGATGCTTTCGGAGCGGCTCGGCAAACTCCAGTTCTGGCTGACGGTAATCGGATTCAACGGTACTTTCTTCCCCATGCATTTCCTCGGCATGTGGGGGATGCCGCGGCGCATCTATACTTACGGCGCCGGACTTGGATGGACCTCGCTCAATCAGCTTGAGACGGTCAGCGCGTTCATTCTGGGCCTCGCCTTTCTGGTCATGTACTACAACCTGATCAAGAGCACGCTGAGCGGTGAAAAGGCGTCTGCTGACCCGTGGGATGGGCGCAGCCTCGAATGGTCGATCGCCTCGCCGCCGCCGGCTTACAACTTCGCGCACGTTCCTGAAGTGCGCGGTCGGGACGCCTATTGGGTGATGAAGTACGGCCGCGCGGGCTCTCGCGGCGTCGCGATGTTCGTCGCGGGCCAGGTTCCGCCCGTTCCCGAGAGTATGCAGGCCCCGCCCACCGAACCAATCCACATGCCCGCGCCGTCAATCTTTCCGCTATTCATCGCGTTGGGGCTCAGCATCGCGGGCGCGGGTCTTGTGATGGGGTTGTGGCGGCTCATCATTCTTGGTGGTGTGACGCTGTTTACGTCCGCCGTCGCGATGGGATTTGAATACCCGTCCTATGGGCAAGAACCGCACGACCTCGAAGAAATCGCTCCGTCGTCAGGCGGAATTGATCTGCGCAAGGCCGGATTGTGGGCATTCCTTGGGTCCGAATGCGTGTTTTTTGCGAGCCTGATCGCAACTTACGTGGTTTATAAGAGCCGCAATGTGGGCGGCCCCGGCGCGGGGATCCTTGAGATTCCGTTGACCTCGGTCAGCACCTTCGCGCTGCTGATGTCGAGTCTCGCAATGGTGTTGGCGCTGAACGCGATCCAGCAGAACAAGAAGAACATGATGAGGCTGTGGCTCGCCGTTACGATCTCGCTGGGCCTCGTGTTCCTCGGCGTCGAGGCGTACGAGTTCGCGCACTTCTATCATCAAGGGCTCGCGATGCAGACGGACCTGTTCGGGCAAAGTTTCTTCACCCTGGTTGGCTTCCACGGGTTTCACGTCAGTGTTGGCGTGCTGTGGCTCGCTACAGTCTGGTTCGCTTCATTCAGCCCCAAGTTCGATAAGTCGCGAGCCCTCTCGGTCGAGATGGCTGGACTGTACTGGCACTTCGTCGATATCGTATGGGTGATAATCTTCACGCTGGTCTATCTGATGCAGCAGGTTAAGGGCGCATGAGCGAGGCTATTCAAACGGCTGGGGGATTCGAAACGCACGAACACGAATCGGGTCTGGAGCATCCTCATCATCCGGGACCGGCAATTTATGTAATCGTGGCTGCGTTCCTGTGCGTGCTGACCGCGATGGAAATAACCGTCTTCTATGTTCCAGCGCTGAAGTCGGTGATCGTGCCGGTTCTCCTTGTACTTGCGGCGGCGAAGTTCGCGCTAATCGCGAT
>JAJZAG010000017.1 GCA_021799555.1 Deltaproteobacteria bacterium
GCCGACCATCGAGACCGTTCCGCCGCCGCGTACATTTTCGAAAGACGCGTCGAGCGCACCCTGATTGCCGACGGCCTCGATAGTGACGTCGGCGCCGCGGCCGTCGGTGCGGTCAAGGATCTTCTGTTTGGTCTCGGCGAGCGTGACGGCGGTTGCGCCGAGCGTGCGCGCGAGTTCGAGGCGGTACGGAAGGCTATCAACCGCGATAACTTCGGCGGGACCAAACAACTGCGCTGCCAGAATTGCGCACAGCCCAACCGGGCCGCATCCGAAGATCGCCACCGTATCGCCGGGACGGATTTCGCCGTTGAGCGCGCCGAAGAACGCGGTCGGCAGAATATCGGCCAGAAAAACCGCCGCGTCATCGTCGACGCCTTCAGGAAGCGGATAGCAGGTGTAATCGGCCATCGGCACTGCTATCGCTTCTGACTGTTCGCCTCCGATATCCCCTAGTTTGCCCGCTGCATTCTTTCCGTAACCGAAGACGGCCGAACCTGCGACGGCGCATTGCGACGGCTGCCCGCGCCGGCAGTAAAAGCAGTTGCCGCACGCGACCAATCCCGAGACGACGACGCGTTGTCCCTTGCGGAGTTGGGTTACCCCCGAGCCGATGTCTTCGACCACGCCGACGCCTTCGTGTCCGAGCACGAAGCCGGGTGCGACCGGCATCTCGCCATGATAGAAGTGCAGATCGGAGCCGCAGATCGCGGCGCGGGTGATCCGCACAATCGCGTCGGACGCCGATTTAATTTCGGGGTCGGGCACGCGCTCGACTCGAACGTCGCGCGGTCCATGAAAAACAGTAGCTTTCATTCACGATACCTCACCGCAGATTCCAATTGATGCGCGCAGTCAGCCTCGCGATAATTGCACAGAACCGCAAGGGTTTGCAGCCCGCGCGACAGGCGTGATAATTCCAGATGCTCCGGAGGCAGTGATGATTCAAAACGTAAAGAAGGTGCTTGCACCGATCGATTTCTCAGAGTTTTCGATGGAAGCTATGCGGGCGGCGTGGGAACTCGCAAAGGACCTTGGCGCCGAATTGCACATCGTGCACGTAGTTGCACCGCATCACAGCTTTCTCGAGCAGCAGTCCACCGAAATTGCCCGCGCGGCTGCGCTCGCCGAACAGACCGAAGAAGAACTCGCGCGCATCAAGAAGTCCGAATTCGGCAACTCCGCCAAGGTCATCACGGCCGTGACAACCGGCGCGCCGGTGGTCAAGCTGTGCGAGTACGCGAAGCAGAATCAGATCGATCTGATCATGCTCGCAACCCACGGGAGAACCGGCTCTGAGTTTCTGGTAATCGGTTCGGTTGCCGAGAAGATCGCGCGCAACGCGCCTTGCTCGGTGTTGGTGTACCGCAGGCCGGCTCGCTAACGCGCGGCTTGCGCTCCAGGTTTGGAGGTTGGATGTGACTTCAGCAGAACAGAAGGAGCGCGCACTCGCGTTCCTCAAGAGTTTCGAGAATCCCGACCCTAAAGTCTACGAAAATCTCATCAGCGATGATTTCGAGTTCGAGATGATGGGACGCTTGCCGGGCGTTGCGCCGATGCGCGGAAAAGAGGGCTTTCTGAAGGCGATGCCGGCGACGTTGAAGGCGATGTTCCCAAACGGGCTCAACATGAAGTTCCATACCGTGTTGTCAGAAGGCCCGCATGTCGCCATTCAAGCCGAGTCGGACACGGTCGCGGCCAATGGCAGAAAATACCAGAACCGGTACCATTTCTATTTTCGCTTCGAAGGTGACCGGATTGCGCAGGTGCGCGAATACAACGATACCAATCATGTGCGTGAAGTGTTCATGAGCTGAATACGGACATGAAGTTTCGCGAGATCACTGGCGCGGCCGGTTCATCTCAAAAAAATAGGGCCAGGCGAATCGCTCCGCCCGACCCCTAGCCAACCGGGAAAAGGGGGGCAAACCCCGGCCAGCAGCCATATTCTACGCATCGCCGTTCATGTTGCAACGCTTGACGTGACGGAAATGCACGCCAAAATTAAATCTTAGTTCACCTTACGCTAGCTATATGCCTTCTGTACGGATGCTGCGTCCAATCGCGCCAGTGTGCGACAGCCCTGCATCGCGTTCTTCCACTCGTCCATCTGGCTGATGCGATACCTACGATCCCCCGCCAATCGCTGGCAGGAAGTAAACTTCGCTGTCTGCACTGACCGGTTCGAGGATTCCGCCGGGAACGACCTCGCCGTCGATCGAAATTGCGATTGACGGCTTTACATCGCCCGCCTCGAGCAGATGTTCGGCGAGGCCCGGAAATTTGCGCTCGAGATCCTCAATCACTTCGCGCACCGTGCTACCCGAAACGGATACACGCTCGTGTCCATCGGTGAACTTGCGCAACAAAGCGGGAATTATCGCAGTCGGCATCGGTAAACGAACGGGGCCGGATCAATTCGACCCGGCCCCGTTATTCGCCTTCGATCAATGGCGTTTCATCGATCTCTTTCGTCCCATCAATCCGCCGCCGCCGACTGTGCGTGCTCGGCGGCGCGCCTGGTCAGAATCGCCTTGAGCAACCGAGGCGGAGACATCGGCGTCTCGGTCATCCTCACGCCGACGGCATCGTAAATCGCGTTTGCGATCGCGGCGGGCGGTGGCACAATCGAAACCTCGCCAACGCCGCGCACGCCGAGCGGATGACCGGGGTTCGGCACCTCGACGATGGCGGTCTCGATCATCGGTAGATCCAGACAAGTCGGCATTCGATAGTCGAGCAATCCGATGTTCCGGAGGATTCCCTTGTCGTCGTAGAAATATTCCTCGTTCAAGCCCCATCCGATTCCTTGCGCCGTACCACCCTGCATCTGGCCTTCCACGTAGCTCGGATGAATCGCCTTGCCGGCATCCTGCGCGACGGTGCATCGCAGGATCTGGACCTTGCCGGTGTCGGGATCGACCTCGACATCGACACAGGTTGTGGCGAAAGCCGGGCCCACGCCTCGGGCGTTGACGCTGGCGCGGCCGGTAATCGGTCCGCCAGTGCGCGCCAGCCGCTTGGCGAGTTCCTTGATCGTCATGGCCGGTTTGCCGCCGGACTTGGCATGGAATGAGCCGTCGCGAAATTCGATTTCGTCGGGCTTGATCTCCCAAACCTTGGCCGCCCGTTCGATGAGTTGCTTGAGCGCGTCCTGCGCCGCCTCGTATACCGCCATTCCGGTCGCGAAAGTAACCCGGCTGCCGCCGGTTACGTCCGTGTGGCCAATCGAATCGGTATCGGCGACGATCGGGCGCACGTCGGTGATCGCCATCCCGAGCACCTCGGCCGTGATCATCGCCATCGAAGCGCGCGAACCGCCGATATCGGGCGAGCCGGTCACAACGCTGGCGGTGCCGTCGGTGTGAATGTTGACGGTCGCGGAGGACTGCATGCCGGCGTTGAACCAAAAGCCCGAGGCGACTCCGCGTCCGCGGAACTTGCCGGTGAGTTTGGACTGGTAGTGGGCGCTGTTCTTGATCGCCTCGCAGGTTTCGATGAATCCGATTCGCTTGAACGGAGGTCCAACGACCTGCGGTGAGCCCTCTTTGACGCCGTTTTGGATCCGGAAATCGAGCGGGTCAATACCGCACTTGTCGGCGAGTTCGTCGATCACGGTTTCGGATGCAAACGCGGCATTGGTCGCGCCGGGCGCGCGATAGGCTGCCGTCTTGGGGCGGTTGACGACCACGTCGTAGCCGTCGATTTGCAGGTTTTCGATTGCATACGGAGCGACGATACACATCGCGCCCGCGCCAACCGGCGAACCGGGGAAAGCACCGGCTTCATAGGCCATCCAGATTTGCGCCGCGACGAGCTTGCCGTCTTTGGTCGCACCCATCTTGACCTTGATTTTCGATCCGGAAGTCGGTCCCGACGCGCGCAGAACTTCCGAGCGTGACATAACGAGCTTGACCGGCGCACCCGTCATCTTTGAGAGCAGCACCGAGAGCGGTTCCAGATAGATCGTGGTTTTCCCACCGAAGCCGCCGCCAATTTCCGCCGGCACGACTTTGATCTTGCCAACCGGTATTCCGAGCACCTGCGCGCTGAGCGAGCGCACGTCGAAAGCGCCCTGGGTCGAGCAATAGATGGTCGCCTGGCCGTCGGAGTTGTAAATACCGACGGCGTTGTGCGGCTCGATATACCCCTGATGCACCATCGCGGTCGTGAACTCGCGTTCGACGACAAAATCGGCGGCTTTGAAGCCCGCGTCGATATCGCCGCGCTTGAACTGGTAGTGCTGCGCGATATTGGTCTGCTTGTCGCCTTCTTCCCTGTTGCGCAGGTCTTGCAGAAGGATCGGTGCGCCGGGCTTCATCGCGGCGTCAACCGTCATCGCGGGCGGCAAAACCTCGTACTCGACCTCGATCAGCCGCACCGCCTCCTCGGCGATATGCGGACTGGTAGCGGCGACGGCGGCGACGGCGTGGCCGTCGTAGAGAACTTTATCGTGGGCAAGAATGTTCATTGACAGGTAATGCGGATTAATCGTCATCTCGCCCGCCTGTTCGAGCTTGTTTTCGGCCTTGGGAAGATCCCTGCCGGTGACGATCGCTTTGACGCCGGGGAGTTTGAGCGCCTTCTCGACATTGATCGATTTGATCCGGGCGTGCGCGTGCGGGCTGCGCAGAAGTTTACCGTGGAGCATTCCGGGAAACGCGTAATCGGCGCCGTACTTGGCGCGGCCGATCACCTTGTCGATTCCGTCGTGGCGGATCGGACGCGTGCCGATCACCTTGAAATGGCCGTTATTCGTTGATGCCGCCATCGCTAAACACCTCGTCGGGTAAGCTGTTCGGTTAAGTTGATTTCAGCCGCGCGCCACCGCACGGTCATGCCCGCTCTCACGCAGGGTTTTCGCCGCGTCGATAACCGCGCGCACGATCTTGTCGTATCCGGTGCATCGGCACAAATTGCCCGCCAGCGCGTAGCGAATCTCGTGTTCGGTCGGATCGGGGTTGCGCTCGAGCAGCGCCTTGGCTGACATCAGGAAACCGGGCGTGCAGATGCCGCATTGCAGGCTCGCGTGTTCGAGGAACTTCTGCTGCAGCGCGTGCAGGCGGTTCGCGTCGGCGAGTCCTTCGACGGTTGAGATGTTCTTGCCCGCCGCCTCGACTCCCAGCATCAGGCACGAGCACACCGCGCGGCCGTCAACCAGCACCGTGCAGGCGCCGCAATCGCCGGTAAGGCATCCTTCCTTGCTGCCGGTCAGCTCGAGCACGTCGCGCAGGCATTCGAGCAAGCTCTGACGAGGTTCGCACAGGAACTCGGTGGGCTCGCCGTTTATTGTTGTATCAACCAGTGTCTTTCTTGACATGAGTGTATCCGGATTCCTTTGGACGGTTCAGTTCTTCGCGGCGCGCTCGGCCGCGATCGTCAAGGCGCGCGCCGTCAGGACGCTCGTGACGTGACGGCGGTACTCGGCGGTGCCGCGCATATCGTCGATCGGCGAACCTGCTTCCGACGCGAGCCGCCCCGCGAGCGCAAGCGCCGCGTCGTCGAGTTTCTTACCGATCAGCGATTCGGCGGCCTTGACGGCTACCAGCGGCGTCGCGGCGATCGCGCCAAGGCCAATCCGCGCCGCGGAAATCTTGCCGGCGTCGAGCGTGACCGATACGCCCGCACCGACCACGGCGATATCCATCTCGTTGCGCGGAATAAAGCGCAGGTAGGCATCGCTCGAATGCGGCGCCGGAGCGGGGACGAGCAGCTGCACCAGCAACTCGCCCGGTTCCAGCACCGTGCGGCCCGGCGACAGAACGAATTTTTCGACCGGAACTTCGCGCTCGCCCTTCGGCCCGGCGATTCGGGCGCGCGCGCCAAGCGCGATCAGAGCCGGAGTCGAATCGGCGGCGGGAGATCCGTTGCACAAATTCCCGCCGACAGATGCGCGATTCTGAATCTGAAGCGACCCGATCAGATGGGCGGCCTCAGTCAGTCCGGGGTAATGCCTGCGTATCTCGGCATTCTCAAAAATCTCGATGCACGAGACGGCGGCGCCCAAGCGCAACCCGTTCCTGGCGTCGAACTTGAGTTCGCGCAGTTCCTTGATTTGCTTGATATCGACGACGTGCTCGGGCCGGCGCACTCCGGCGCGCATCTGGATGATCAGGTCGGTGCCGCCGCATAACGGGCGCGCCTTCTCTCCGTGCGCCGCAAGGACCTTGAGGGCGTCATCGAGGCTTGTTGGGGCGTCAAAATTAAATGCGTGCAAGCGTCCAAGACCTCCGGGCCGGGGTTGGAAATACCCGCCTCAACCTCTTTAGATAGCCTACTTCAAGTTTTCCTGAAAGGGACACAACACCTCGACGGACGCCAAATGGCCGATGCGATAGGTCGGCGCACCGACGGCGCCTTTCATTTGCCGGAACCGATGAGCTGCACGATTTGAGGACTGCCGATGGAGTTGTCGAAGATTTCGAGCGTGCCGCTGACCTTTCCCTTGGCTGCTGGATGGAACGTGACGAGTACGATGCATCGCAGGCCCGGTCCGAGCACCTGATTGCAATCGTGCACGACAGTGAACTCGGCAGTCGGCGCCTGACTTTCGACATACACGGGAACCGCTTTCTTCTTCTTCGGATTTCGGATCAGCAATCGATGCGGCTTGCTGGTAGTGCCGACCGCGACTTTTCCGAACCGCATGATTTTCGGCGCAAAAATCAGGCGTTCGTCGACCGGCGTGAACGTCGCCGTTGGAGTCGCCGACGCCGTTACGGTCGGCGTGACTGTTGGAGTTGCGCTCGGCGTGGAAGTTACTGTGGCCGTCGGTGTAAGCGTAGCCGTCGGCGTAGGCGTGGTCGTCGGCGTGGCCGTCGCGGTTGCGGTTGAAGTGGGCGTGGCCGTTTGCGTCGCGGTCGCGGTAGCAGTGGGCGTGGCCGTTTGCGTCGCGGTTGGTGTTGGTGTCGCGGTTGGTGTGATGGTCGCCGTCGCCGTGACAGTAGGAGTGGAAGTCGGAGTCGCGGTTTGGGTTGCCGTCGCAGTTGGGGTCGCGCTGGCCGTGGCGGTCGGAGTTGGCGGTATGCCGCCGGATTCGAATGCTCCAACGTCGCAGGCCGGCGTGCCCGTGTCTTCCGGGTCGGGGCGCGCCGCGCCGCGTTGGTCGAGCGCTGGACAGTCGGAGATCGGAATCGCGTCGATTGCGGGGCTTGTTGATTGCAGCGCGATTGTCTGGGTTGGGCCGCCGTTGTTTTGCAGGCCGTTTGTCGCGAGCAGCGCATTGATACCGTCGCCCAGCTTGGCGCCATTGACGCCCGTCACGGTCGCGAAGCCGCACGAGGTGTCATCCGCGATATTGTACCCGCCGTCGGCGATCGATCCTGCATTACTGTAGACCCCGCATTCGGGGGCGGTGCTTCCCGCGAGGATCGAGTTTTTGATCGTCGAGATTCCCGATTGGTTCGGATTGGAGTCGGCCAAAATACTCGCAGTGGCGACCGCCGCGCCGGTTCCGCCCGCGCCGATACCGTTGGCGGCGAAGGTGCAGTTCAGTAGCGTGATGACGCCTTGATCGGTATCGATCGCACCGCCGTAAGTTCCGGCCGTGTTGGCGGAAAACGTGCTGTTGGTGACGGTGGCAGTGCCTTCGTTTTCAATCGCGCCGCCGTAAGCGCCGGCACTGTTAGTGGAAAACGTACTTCCGTTAACGGTCAGCGAGTTCTGGTTATAGATAGCGCCGCCGCGTCCGCTCGAGCCGCTGCTTTCGTTATTCAGGAAAGTCGAGTTGGTAACGATCGTCGAACCCGCGTTGAGGATCGCGGCGCCGCCGCCGTTGGCGGCTCCGTTCGCGTTCTGAATCGTAATCTGGTTCAGCGTCAGTGAGGACGAACTATTATCGACGACGAACACGTTGAATTGGTTCGCTCCGTCAATCGTGACGTTCTCATCGCTGCCGTCGATCGTCACCGTGTTCAGGATTCCGTCGGTGAACGCGCTGGTCAGCGTGATCGTTCCGCTCACGGAAAATAGGATCGTGTCGTTGCCGGTTCCCGGTGCGCAGTCGCCGTTGGTGACGTCGGATTCGTTATAGGCGTTCTCCAGGGCCTCGCGCAGGCTGCATAAACCGTCGCCCGGGGTATTCGAGTCGGTAAGGGTATTGACCACAATCGGCGCGGCGCTCGCGCGCAGCGTGTGGTCGAACAGGATTGCGGCGGCGACGATCAGCAATCCCGCGAGGATCGTTATCCGCCCCGCCGGGCCGATTGGTGCGGCAGAGACCGGCAGCCCGCGCCGCTCGCGTGCGGCTCCGTTTGCGCGTACGTGGCGCATTCGTGGGTTGTGCGATCGGCGAGCGATTTGAGAGCGTTCCGAGACGAGTCGATTAAGCTCGCGAATCGGCCTCCCCTGGAGTTACTCTCGAAAGCCGATTCGCGCGGCGACCCGGGCTGCCGCGACCGCGAGCGCCGGCGCGTGCGTGCCCATCGTGGCGAAGCGCGGGTCGCTGGTCTGGCCGCGGACGTAGCGCACGTAAATCTGCTCGACAACGGTTGCATTCTTCCAGTGCGCCCACGCCCAGTAATACGCGATATGGCTAAGGTCGCGTCCGGTGCGTTTCGCGTAGCGCTCGATCAGTTCGTCGCGGGTCATGAATCCCGGGCGCAGGGTATGAACCTCGCCCTGGCTGGTGTCGAGCAGCTCGGGCGGGTCAGTTTTGTCGCGCCAGTAGTTGAGCGCGATTCCCACATCGACCAGCGGATCGCCGAGCGTGGACATCTCCCAGTCAAACACGCCGACAATCTTTCCCGGGTCGTGCGAATCGATCATCACATTGTGCAGATAGTAATCGTTGTGGATGATCGAAGGGACTTGCGCGGGCGGGGTGTGCTCGACGAACCACGCGCCAAGTTTTTCCATCAGCGGCACTTCGCGAGTCTTGGCCGCCTCCCATCGCTTCATCCATCCATTGGTCTGCCGGACCAGAAAGCCTTCGGGCTTGCCCAGGTTTTCGAGTCCGAGCGCGCGGTAGTCCACCGCGTGCAGATCGGCGGCAGTGTCGATAAAGCCCGCCGAGAGTTTCCGTAGCGAGGCGGGATCCTGCGGGAGTTCGTCGGGGAGTGGCTGGCGGTTCTTGATGACGATTCCGCTGCGCCGTTCCATCACGAAAAACGGAGCTCCGATAATCGAGGTGTCCTCGCAAAACAGCATCGCGCGCGGCGCCGGCTTGAACGCCTGCCACAGCCGCGACAGTACGCGATATTCCCGCGCCATATCGTGTCCGCCGACCGGCAGCGGTCCGAACGGCGGACGGCGCATGACCCATTCCAGGTCGCCGAAACGGAGCAGGTAGGTCAGGTTCGAATGCCCGCCGCGGAATTGTTTCACGCTAAGCGGCCTTTCGGCGCCGGGCAGCTTGCCCTTCAGGTAAGCTTGTAGTCTAGCCCAGTCGAGTTGCTCTTCATCGCGTACTTCACCGTACTCGGGAACGATTTCGATTGCTTCGGCCATGATGGATCGATCCGCCTGGAAATTTTTCTATTTCCGATCTGCTCGAGTGCAAAGCGACGAGCGCCCGCGCCGTCGCGGCGTGGGCGCTCGAAGTCAACTTAATCCCTTACCGGCTCAGCGCCATTTGCGCAGCTCGCGGCGCGCGATCGTCTGGCGATGCACTTCGTCGGGGCCGTCCGCGATACGCAGGGCGCGGCTCTCGCGCCACATCCGGGCGATCGGAAAATCGTCGCTGACCCCGGCCGCCCCGTAGAGCTGGATCGCGCGGTCGAGCACGCGCATCACCATGTTCGCGCACTGCACCTTGATCATCGAAATCTGCTGGCGCGCTTCCTTCTTGCCATAGGTGTCCATCTGCCACGCCGCGTTCATCACCATCAGGCGGCAAGCGTCCACCTCGATTCGCGAATCGGCGATCCATTCCTGGATATTCGCCTTGTCGGCAAGCAGGCTCCCGTGAGTCCATCGCACGTTCGCCCGCTGGCACATCAACTCGATCGCGCGTTCGGCGATTCCGATCGTGCGCATGCAGTGATGGATTCGGCCGGGTCCGAGGCGCGCCTGCGAAATCGCAAAGCCCGCTCCTTCACTGCCGAGTACGTTGGTCACCGGCACGCGGCAATCCTTGTAAATAATCTCGCAATGCCCGCCGCCGCCGACATGGCCCATCACCGGCACCGGACGCACGAGGTTGAAGCCGGGAGTATCGGTCGGAACGATAATCTGGCTCGCGCGCCGATGCGGCTCGGCGTCGGGATCGGTCACCACCATCGCGATTGCGAAGCTCGAGCCGATCGCGTTCGAGGTGAACCACTTGTGGCCGTTGATAACGTAGTAGTCACCCTCGCGCACGGCGCGGGTCTTGAGCTGAGTCGGGTCGGAACCCGCCGTGTCCGGCTCGGTCATCGAAAAGCACGTGCGCATCGTGCCTTCTAGGCAGGGCTTGAGCCACTTGTCCTTCTGCTCCTGAGTGCCGAACTCGGCCAGGATCTCCATGTTCCCGGTGTCGGGCGCCATGCAGTTGAAGGCGCGCGCGCCGAGCGGGCTGCGGCCCATGATCTCGCACAGCGGCGCGTACTCGTAGTTTTTGAGCCCGGCGCCGTATTTTTCGTCGGGCAGGAACAGGTTCCAGAGCTTTTCGGCTTTGGCCTTCTTCCTGATCTCTTTCATTACGGGGTGTTCTTCGTGGGAATCGGCGCGCTCCTGCGTCATCACTTCCTTCTCGGCCGGATAGACGTACTGGTCCATGAAGGCTGCCACGCGCTTGCGCAAATCCTCGGTTTTCGGGCTAAGCGAAAAATCCATCTCTCATCCTCGCGGGTATGGTGATTTATCAGGGCAAGTCATAACTCAGATCGGAAATAAATAGAAGCCTGCGCGGACTCGATTAGACGTGGGTTCCGGGAGCCGCGCGAGGCGATTGCACGCAGGCGCGATGTCGCGTAGCCTCGCGGTATGTTTCGGCGCGCCGCAATTATGCTGCTTGCACTCGCGACGCTCGCCTCTGCGGGCGGTTTCTTCGCGGTTGAAGCCGCAAGCGCCGCCCTCGCGTGCTGCTCGAGTTCGTGTCCCGCGCCAGCGCGGCCTGCCCGGGACGCGGCGCGATGTTGCCGGATAGCGCCGCTTGCGCAGGCGCAAGATCAGGCGGCGCCCCAATTGCCGAAACCAGTTGCGAACCCGTGCGCCGCGTCTGCGGTCGCATCGTTCCCACCGGCTGCGATCGCGCGCGCCGCCGTACGATCCTCTGCCGGCGAGTCTCCACCCGCGGACTCACCGACGGCTGCGCGGCTCTGCTCGTTCCAGATCTGATTCACAAATCGACAATCGTCTTCGCGCGATAGCTCGTGTCCGCGCCGCTGCGCGCGCGCAGCCGCTATCGCATTCGAGGATTTTCGCCCGTGCGCCGAGGTGCGCGCGGCGATGTGGTTCATGCGATGGGTGAATTGAGATGAAAGCGAAGTACCAACCGCGGCCTGCGCGAGTCTGTTGCGCGCTCGCACTCGCGATAAAGATCGCAATCGGGGGAGTTGCGCCATCGGCGTTTGCCGCCGAATCGGATCCGGACGCGCAGACCGGGCCGCTTGCGGTTGACGCGCTCGTGGCCGAAGCGATGCGCTCTAGTCCTGAGATCGCCGCCGCGCGCAGCCATTACGAGGCGACGACGCGCGTGCCGATTCAGGTCTCGACCCTGCCCGATCCGGAAATCTCGCTTCAGCAACTCACGGTCGGCAGTCCGCAGCCTTTCTCCGGCTACGAATCGAGCAACTTTTATTACACCGGCTTTGGCTTCTCGCAGGCGATTCCCGGGCCGGGAAAGCTCAAGCTGCGCGCGGATCAGGCAAAAAAAGATGCCAGGACGGCGGATCTCAGCCTGCTTTCCGTCACCCGCCGGGTCGCCGAAAAAGTTCGTGAAGACGCCTTCAATCTATTTTTCCTGACTCGCGTCCGCATCCTGCTGGAGCGCACTCAATCCGACCTCGCATCGATCGCGAGCGCAACCGCCGCGCAATATCGCACCGGAACCGCGCAGCAGCAGGATGTGCTGAAGGCGCAGCTTGCGATGACCTCGATCCTGAAGGACCTCGAGGTCAACCACGACGATATCGAGGCGGCCGAGGCGGACCTCAAGGCGATCCTCGGGCGCGAGCAGGATTCGCGCGATATCGAGATCGCCGACGTCGCGCCGACCGACTTGAAGCTTAGTCGCGCACGGCTCGAGGCCGCCGCCGACAGTTCGCCGAGCTTACGGATGGCGCGCACCGCCGTCGAACGCAGCAAAGATGCGCTGGCACTGGCACGGCGCAACTACTGGCCCGATTTCGACGTCGGCTACATGTACCAGAAAACCGGCCCCGGTTTTGGCGATTACTACATGCTGACCGTGGGCGCGAAAATCCCCTTATATTTCTGGCGCAAACAAACCCCCGCCGTCGAGCAGGCCGCGCTCGAGAAGACCGCCGCGCAAAGCGAGCTGCGCGCGACGCGCCTCGAAACGCTTTCCGATCTGCAAGCGGCGGCGGTCTCGGTCCGCACCCAGGCTCGGATTATCGCGATGTACCGCGACGGGCTGATTCCGCAGGCCCTCGCGACGATGAAATCCGCGCGCGCCGCGTACCGGACCGGCAAGGTCGATTTCCAGACGATGCTTTCCGCCGTGATGGCGCTGCTCGAGTTGCGCGAGGGATATTTCCGCGCGATTGCCGACCACGAAATCGCCGTCGCGCGCGTCCGCCGGATAATCGGAGACCAATCATGACACGCGCGAAATTCGCACCCGCATTTCTTGCCGCAATCGTCGCGGTCGCCGCCGCTATCTCCACGCCGCCGGCGGCCCGCGCGCAATCCGCCGCGCCGCCGCATCTGGTAGCGATCGTCGTGCCGCCCGAGCGCCGCCAGTTGATCGGGGTTAAGTTCGCCACCGTCGAGCGGCGCGCCGTCGTCGATCGAATCGACGCTACCGGCATCGTCGAGGCTGACGAGCAGCGCGAAAGCTACGTCCAGACGCGCTTTCCCGGATGGATCAGGCAGGTGTTCGTGAACCAGAACTGGCAAGCCGTGCGCAAGGGGCAGCCGCTGTTCACGATCTACAGCCCCGACCTCGTCAACGCCGAAAATGAGTATCTGATCGCGCTCGGCGAAAATGCGCAGGTGCAAAACAGCGCCGTTGCCGGAGTTTCCGGCGGCGCCGCCGCGATGGTTTCGGCGGCGCTCGACCGGTTGCGGCTGTTCGGCGTGCCCGAGCGCGAGCTGCGCCGCCTCGAACGCGAGCGCACCGTCCGCGACGCGATCGAAATCGACTCGCCGGCGACCGGCTATATCGCCGACCGCGCCGCGTTGCCCAATCTCTACGCCGATCCCGCAACCCGGCTCTACACGATCGCGAACCTTGACCGGGTATGGGTTTACGCCGCGATCTTTCAGGATCGCCTCGCCGAAATCCATCCGGGCGATTCCGTCGCGGTCCGCGTCGATTCATTTCCGGGCCGCGTCTTCGCCGGCAAGGTCGATTACATCTGGCCCGCGATCGATCCCGCCACGCGCACCGCGCGCGTGCGCTGCGCGCTCGGCAACGCGGACGCGATGCTGAAGCTCGGGATGTTCGTGCAGGTCGCGATCGCGCCAAACCTTGGACGCGCGCTCGTTATCCCTGCCTCGGGCGTGCTGCAAACCGGTACACGTAATGTAGTCTTCATCGATCGCGGCGACGGCTATCTCGAGCCCGCCAACGTCGAGCTCGGCCCGCGCGTCGGCGCAAACTTCGTCGTGCGCAAGGGTCTTTCGCCCGGACAGCGAATCGTCAGCTCGGCGAATTTCCTGATCGATTCCGAGAGCCAGCTCGAAGCCGCGATCGGCGGCTACACCCCTCCGCCTCCAGGCGCGACCCAGCAAGCGGTCGCGGCGGCAAGCGGCAAAGCGGCTCCCGCCGCCACGCTTGCGCTAGCCACCGAACCGTCGCCACCCGCGCGCGGCAAAAACCGCATCACCGTCGCGCTTTCCGATCCGGACGGCAAACCCATCACCGGCGCGCAGGTTACGGTCGCTTTTTATATGGCGGCGATGCCGTCGATGGGGATGGCCGCGATTCGCGCCAGCGCCAAGCTGACCGACCGAGGCTCGGGAAGATACGCCGGCACGCTCGACCTCGAAAGCGGCGGCACCTACGCGGTGACGATTTCCGCGCAAAAAGACGGCCTTCCGGTCGCGAGCAAACAACTCAACGTTTCGGTCGCCGGACCGATGGCGATGTAGCCGGAGGGCGCGCGCCATGATCGAAAGCATAATCGATTCCTGCAACCGCAATCGCTTTCTCGTTTGTCTCGCCGTGCTCGCCGTCGTGCTCGGCGGCGGATGGTCGCTGATGCGCGTGCCGCTCGACGCGCTCCCCGATATCTCCGACGTACAGGTGATCATTCATACGCGGTGGATGGGCCAGCCGCCCCAGGTGATCGAGGATCAGGTAACCTACCCGATCGTCACCACGATGCTCGCCGCGCCGAACGTCAAAGCCGTCCGCGCGCAGACGATGCCCAACGATTCCTACGTTTACGTCGTGTTCAAGGACGGAACCGATCTCTACTGGGCGCGCTCGCGCGTGCTCGAATATCTGCAACAGCTCGCCGGACGCTTGCCGGCCGGAGTCGCACCGGTGCTTGGCCCCGACGCGACCGGCGCCGGATGGATTTACGAATACGTTCTCGTGGACCGCTCGCACAACCTGAGCCTCGCCGATCTGCGCTCTCTCCAGGACTGGAATATCCGCTACGCGCTCGAAACCGTGCCGGGAGTCGCCGAAGTCGCGACAATCGGCGGCTTCGTGCGCCAGTACCAGGTCAAGCTCGATCCGAACCGGATGCTGGCGCTCAAGGTTCCGCTCCGGACGGTGATCGACAGAATTCGCGCGAGCAACAACGAAGTCGGCGGACGCGTCCTCGAAATGTCGGGCGCCGATTACCAGATTCTCGGTCTCGGCTATATCAAGTCGCTCGCGGACCTTGCCAATATCCCGGTCGGCGATCAAAACGGCACACCGATTCTGATTCGAGATCTCGGCGTCGTCAGTTTCGGTCCCGACTTACGCGAGGGCGCCGCCGATTGGAACGGCGACGGCGAGGCGGTCGGCGGAATCGTCGTGATGCGCGACGGCGAGAACGCGCTCTCCGTGATCAACAGCGTCAAGGCGCGGATCGCGCAACTGCAAAAAAACCTCCCGCCCGGCGTCGAGATCAAGGCGGGCTACGACCGCGCCGGCCTGATCAGCGATTCGATTCAAACCCTGCGCCGCGCGCTCATCGAAGAGGCGATTATCGTTAGCCTCGTGATTATCGTCTTCCTGTGGCACTTCCGCTCCGCGCTGATCCCGATCATCACAATTCCGCTCGCCCTGCTCGCCGCGTTCATTCCGATGTACCTGCTGCGGGTGAGCTCGAACATCATGTCGCTCGGCGGCTTTGCGCTTGCGATCGGCGTGCTCGTCGATGCCTCGATCGTGATGGTCGAGAATGGTCATCGCCATCTCGGCGATTCGCTCTCGGCGCGCGGCGGCGCCGCCACGGACGGCGAACGCGAGCGGGTTTTGCTCGGCGCCGCGAAACAGGTCGGACGCCCAATCTTCTATTCGCTGCTGATAATCGTCGTCTCGTTCCTGCCCGTGTTCATGCTCGAAGCGCAGGAGGGCAGGATGTTCCGGCCGCTGGCGTGGACCAAGACGCTCGCGATCGCGTCGTCATCGCTCCTCGCGGTCACGATCGTGCCGATCCTGATGGTGTGGCTGATCCGCGGACGCATCCGGCCCGAGCGCGAAAATCCGCTCTCGCGATTTTTCCAGGCGCTCTACCTGCCGGTTATCAGATGGTGCCTGCGCCATCGCAAGCTCACGATCGGCGCGAATCTCGCCTTCCTTGCCCTCACGCTCCCGCTCGCGTTCAGGATCGGCAGCCAGTTCATGCCGCCGCTGTTCGAGGGCTCGATGCTCTTCATGCCGACGGCGCTGCCCGGAATCTCGATCACGTCGGCGACCGGCCTGCTGCAAAAGCAGGATCGGCTCATCCGGCAATTTCCCGAAGTCCGAAGCGTGTTCGGCACCGTCGGACGCTCCGACAGCGCTACCGACAACGCCCCGATGGACATGTTCGACACCACGATCATGCTCAAACCGCGCAGCGAATGGCCCGCCGGCACGACTTACGAGAGCCTGGTTGCCGCGATGGATGCAAAGCTGCATTTCCCGGGGCTGTCGAACACCTGGACGATGCCGGTCGAAAACCGCCTCGATATGGAGCTGACCGGAATCAAGACCCCCGTCGGGCTAAAGGTGCAAGGCCCCGACCTCGGCGGGATTCAGCGCATCGGATCTGAAATCGAGGAGATTCTGGGCGGCGTTCCCGGCACGCGCGGCGTCTTCGCCGAGCGCGTCGCACAAGGCTTCTACATCAATATCGGCGTGAATCGCCCGCTCGCCGCCCGCTACGGCCTGACCGTCGGCGACGTGCAGGCGGCTATCTCCTCGGCGATCGGCGGCGACAATATTTCAACCGCGATCGCCGGCCGCGCGCGTTATCCGATCAACGTGCGCTATCTGGCCGATTATCGCGACGATCCCGACGCGATCCGGGCGGTCCTGCTCGCGACACCCTCGGGCGCGCAAGTCCCGCTCGGCGAGGTCGCGACGCTTTCGCTCGCGCCCGGACCGACGATGATCCGCGACGAAGACGGCGAGCTGACCGGCTATGTCTATGTGGACCTCCTGAGCAGCGACTACGGCGGCTATGTCGCCCGCGCGCAAAGGGCGCTCGACCGGCGCCTCAAGCTGCCGACCGGCTATTCGGTAAAATGGTCGGGTGAGTATGCGTTCGAACTGCGCGCGCGCAAAAGTCTGACGATGATTCTGCCGGTCGTGTTCGCCGCGATTTTCGTGCTGCTCTATATCCTGTTCGGCTCGGTGCCGGAAACCCTCGTCCTGCTGTTTCCCTGCGTCTATGCGCTCACCGGCGGACTGTTGCTGCAATGGCTATTGGGCTACGACTTCAGCGTCGCGGTCGCGGTCGGATATATCGACCTGTTCGGGATCGCGGTCGAAACCGGAGTCGTGATGGTGATCTATCTCGACGAAGCGCTCGACGCGCGCCTCGCCAACGGTCCCGTCGATAACGCCGCGATCGAGGCGGCCGCGATTGATGGCGCGGTGCATCGGCTGCGCCCGAAGCTGATGACGGTCGCGGTCGTGATGATGAGCCTTGCGCCGATATTGTGGGAGCGAGGAATCGGCGCCGACGTGATGAAACCGATCGCCGCGCCGATCGTCGGCGGGATGGTGACCTCAACGATCCACGTGCTGATCCTTGTGCCGGTGTTCTTCGCGATGATGAAAGAGCGCGCGCTTAGGCGCGGCGCCCTGCGCCCGCGCCGCGCCTGACGCAGAGGCGGACGCGCAAGGTGGCGTGACCAACGGCGCATATGATAACAGGGATAATCATAACCTAACGGGTGTAAGGTATGGAACTCGCCAAGCGATGCGTCGATGTGGGCTTCTTCACCAACCGGATCGAGGACCTGCGCGCCTTTTACGCCGAACGCCTGCGCCTTCCGTTCGAGGAAATTCTGCCCGTCGGCGGCGGCGTCCGGCAGCATCGCTTCGGCCTGCTCGGCTCGGTCCTGAAGCTCAACGAATCGCGTGACCCGCTGCCGCCGCGTATCGCGGGCGGCTATACGCGGCTCGCGATCGCCGATCCGCGGACACCGATGCCGATGCGGCTTGCCGACCCCGACGGCAACCAAATCGAGCTCGTGCCGAGCGGCCAGCGCGGCATTAATCAAATCGAGATCAATATCGGCGTCACCGACGAGGCGGCGTTCGCGCGCTTTTATGGCGAGGCGCTGGGCGGCGAAAAACTCGGCGATCGCCGCTACAAAATCGGCGCAACGATCATCAGCTTCGCGCACGACCCGGCCGCGCGGCGCGCAGCCGACACGCCGGCCGCCCAAGCGGCGCAGGTGATAGCTTCGATGCGCGCGGTCGGCTTTCGCTATATCACGATTCAGGTCCGCGATTGCGACGCGGAACATCGCCGCTTCATGTCGATCGGCGTGCGCGAGGGCGCCGCTCCGGTAACCCTCGGCAAAGTCGCGCGGATTTCGTTCATTCGCGACCCGGACGGCAACTTTATCGAGATCTCGCAGCGCGCCTCGCTGGTCGGAGAAATTCCGAAATAGCCGGCGCCGCGCCGCAAAAAAAACGCGGCGCCCAAGCTGAGCGCCGCGCTTGCTTGATAGCTTGCGATCTTTGTCTTACGCCCAGCGTGAGCGCGGACGGCTGCGCGCCGAACGGTTGCGGAACCCGCCCGAGCGGAACAACTTCACGGGCTTGGCCGGCGCGATCTCGAGCTTGTCGAAACCCTCGACGTGCTCTCGCTCGAGCTCGGCCCCGAGCGTGCGCTCCAGCCGCGCCAGCGTGACCCGCTCTTCAGGCGTCACCAGCGAGATCGCCTCGCCCGCCTTGCCCATCCGCGCGGTGCGGCCGATGCGATGGATGTAATTTTCGCTTTCGTCGGGAAGATCGAAATTGATCACGTGCGACACGTCGGGAATATCAAGCCCGCGCGCCGCCACGTCGGTGGCGACCATCACCCGGTAGCGGCGCGCCTTGAATCCGGCCAGCGCGGCGTTGCGCTGGCTCTGGGAGCGATCGCCGTGAATCTGGATCGCGCGGATATCGTTGCGCAGCAAAAGCTTGGCGACGCGATCGGCGCGGCTCTTGGTCCGCGTGAAAACGATCGCGCTTTCGATCTCGGGACGCTTCAGGATCTCGAGCAGCATCTTGGCCTTGTCCTCGAGCGCGACCGGATAGATCGCCTGCCGGATACTCGGCGGCGGCGCGGCCTTGGCGCCGATCGTCACGCGCGCCGGATCGTGCAAAAACTCGCGCGCGATCATTTCCGGCCCCGACGCCATCGTCGCCGAGAACATCAGGGTCTGGCGATGCTTCGGCACCATCTTCATGATCCGGCGCAACTGCGGCAGAAAGCCCATGTCGAGCAGGCGATCGGCCTCGTCGATAATCACGACTTCGACCCGGTCGAGCTTCACGATATGCCGCTCGAGGTAATCGATAAGCCGGCCGGGACACGCGATCAGCACGTGCGCGCCCTTGCGGATTTCGTCGATTTGCCGGCGTTCGGATTCGCCGCCGACTACGACCGCCGCGCGCAGCTTCAGATGCCGCGCGAGAAGCTGAAACTCGCGCCCGACCTGCGCGGCGAGCTCACGGGTCGGCGTGATTACGATCGCGGCGAGATGATTGGCGTGCTCGCGATGCAGGCGGTCGAGCGTCGGCGCCAGAAAGGCGCACGTCTTCCCGCTGCCGGTCTCGGCCGTGGCGACCAGGTCTTTTCCGGACAATGCGGCCGGAATAGCGCCGAGTTGTATCGGAGTCGGGTCATGATGTCCGCGGTCGGACAGCGCGCGAAGGATTTCAGGTGAAAGTTCGAAATCGGAAAAGGACAAAAGAGTACCTCAGGTGCAAAACCCCCGGATTCGAGTCTGGCGCTTGGGCCAAAACAATGGGTCGAGCGGTTGGAGTGTGGCGCCGCGGAATCCGACGCGCGTGATAGCCGCTATTGGCTTCAGGCATCCACCCTACAGGTGATCCCCCGGCGAAACAAGCGGCTCCCCCAAGAGGGTTGCCCGTCGATTATCGCGCCGCGGCAGCATTACAGTTTGAAGACCATCCAAAGATTTCACGGACCGCACAGATGAAGCCCGCCCCCGCCCGTCAACTCCAGCAGAGAATCCCAGGCACCGCAGAAGACATCCAACGCGTAGCCAGTACCAACAATATCGACGATGACCTCGCGGGTGTCCAGCGCCGGGTCGGGCAGCGACTTGATCGCGAGCGGTGCGCGGAACGCGTTGAGGACAGGCGCTTTCGTCGCAACCTCGTGGAAAGCTGCCGCGACGTATGAATCGCCGCCGAAGTGCGACCCGAGAAAAAATTGCGGTGACTCTTGGAAAAATATATTTAGTGCTGTGCCCGATAAATAAGTTTGCAGATATGCCCGTCATCTTGAGCGGAGTCTGCGCAGCGAAGGATCTCGCGCGGCATTTCTTTGCCGCGTGATTCGGCCCGAGTTGCTTGCGAAAATCCATCACGGCCGCAAGGCCGGCGGCCGCGAGATCCTTCGCCGCGCTCAGGATGACAAACGCTTTTGATGCGTAGTTTCTAATCGAACAGCACGCTGGCAGTTTTTGAAAAAACCGTTTCAACAACTTGCTCCCCTGACTGAAGTCCCTCCCGAAGGAGACCTTTGCGTAACCGGCCGGTGGTACGAAAGGGCGAGACTGCTCGCCGGGGTATGCTGCGCGGAGGCCTTCGCTCGTCGCGTGATCGTCCGCCAGCCCTCGCTCGGAATGACAACTTTCGCGCTTTTTCCCGTGTCATTCCGACCGCGATGATGCAACGCGTATCGAGTCGTACACCTCCCGCCGCAGGATACCCGTCGCGAGCAATCTCGCCGTCGGCACCAGCACATTGCTAAGTCCGGTCTCGTCGGGGCGTCTTGGATGGAATCGCTTGCCGCGGGGTGTCCGAGGTCAACCTTGAGAAATTTGCTACTTTGTGTATAATGATGCTCATGAGTCGCTGCAAAAATTCCAAGGAATTGGCGGCGGCTGGTGCTACGGCGTGGGCGTTTGCGCTGTTGCGGGGGGATGTGATGCTCGCGCGGATGGGGATGCGGCGGAAATCGATGCGGCTCGGACCGGGTGCCTCGCAAGAAATCGCGGGGAGATTAGGTCAATCGCGGAAGGTCTGAATAGAGGCCGCAAAAAGCACGAACGAACCCTCTGGCGGGGGCAAATTATCAAGGCGCGCCGGGCAGAATCCCCCGGCGGCGTATCCGTAAAATTCATCAAACGAACCCATCGCGGGGTTCGTCCTCTCTTCGCCTCCCATGCGGCGACGGCGGCGCGATGTGTCGGCCTCGCGCGCCGATTGCGCTTAGCCCTCGAAGGCGTACGCGTTCTCTTCGTGCTCGCTCAGGTCAAGGCCCATGTACTGGCCTTCCTCATCGACGCGAATGCCGACCAGAGCTTCCGTCACCTTGAGCAGGACGGCGCTGCCTGCGAACGAGAAGGCGATACTGGCGACGACCGCGATCGCCTGCACGAGGAGCTGATGCGGGTTGCCGCTGAGCAGTCCGTTGCCGCCGGCGGCGTTGACCGCGAGGCTCGCGAAGATGCCGGTGGCGAGAGCGCCCCAGATTCCACCAACCATGTGAACGCCGACCACGTCGAGCGCATCGTCGTAGCCGAAGCGCGGCTTCATCCGCACCGCGCCGAAGCACAACGCTCCCGCGACGAGGCCGATGATGATCGCGGGCACGGGTCCGACGTAGCCCGAGGCGGGCGTGATCGCGACCAGGCCCGCGACGGCGCCCGAGGCGGCGCCGAGGGTGGTCGGCTTGCCTGCCACGAGCCATTCGACGCCAACCCACGACAGCGTCGCAGCCGCGGCGCCGAGATGCGTCGCGACGAACGCCGAGACGGCAAGTCCGTCTGCGGCGAGCGAGCTTCCCGCGTTGAAGCCGAACCATCCGACCCACAGCAGTCCCGCGCCGGTGAGCGTCAGGGTGAGGTTGTGCGGCGCCATGTGTTCCTTCAGATAGCCGCGCCGTTTCCCGACCAGCATCGCGCCCGCCAGAGCGGCCGCACCCGACGAGATGTGCACGACGGTGCCGCCGGCGAAATCGAGCGCGCCCATCGCGTGAATCCATCCGTCGGAACCCCAGACCCAATGCGCGAGCGGATCGTAGATAAGCGTGGTCCACAGCAGGCTGAAGACCACGAAGCCCTTGAACGACATGCGCTCGGCGATCGCGCCGGTAATCAGCGCGGGAGTGATAACCGCGAACATGCACTGGTAGATCATGTAGGCCTGATGCGGGATCGTCGCGGAATATGGGGCGTAAGGTTGAGTCGCGCTAACGCCCGCAAGGCCGGCCCACGAGAGCGCTCCGGCGAGCGCGCTGCCGGGAGCGAACGCGATGCTGTAGCCGAAGAGCACCCATTGAATCGATACGAGAGCGGCAAGGAAGAAGCTCTGCATCAGCGTCGACAGGACGTTCTTGCGCCGAACCATCCCGCCGTAAAAGAGCGCGAGGCCGGGAATCGTCATCATCAGGACCAGCGCCGCCGAGAGCAGCACCCAGGCCGTGTCGGCGCCGTCGATCTTGGGAGCGGCGGCGAGTTCAGCATGCGCCGGAGAGGCGATCACGATGACGAACGACGAAACGGCGCCGAGAACGATCAACGATGTGGAAAGGATAGAACCGCGCGCGAACGTATCCCTGCGAGCCATCAGTACGAGCCTCCGATAGTTGCGTCAAAGTCGATGGGCAAGCCGATGCCGCCCGTTCGAGCAGCATCTGCCCAACGTTACGGCATCAACCCCGTCGCCAAACGTGCTTTCTGCCGTTGGACCGATGGGGGAGCAACTTTGATGCCCGCGTGCGCGGAGTTCCGATCACGACAAAAGCAAAGGGCGGCGCGCTATGCGCCGCCCTTTACGAAGCTGGTGTCTGGAGTGCGATTAGCCCTTGGGCAGACCGAGGATTCGCTCGCCGATCATGTTGCGCTGCACCATCGAGGTGCCGCCCGCGATCGTCATCGATTCCGATTGCAAGATGCGCTTCATCCAATCGCCGCGTGGCGCGAACGGCGTATGCGACTCGAGCATCGCGTATTCGCCGAGCAGCCGCGTCGTGAACTTGACCATCCGCTGGCCAAGGTCGGTCGAGACGAGCTTCGAGATCGACGCCTCGGAGCCTGGCATCAGCCCCTTCAGCCGGCGCGACAGCGAGCGCAGTCCGTTGTATTTCTTGGCCGCGACTTCGATAGCGAACTGAGCGAGTTGCTGGCGGATGTCGTCTTCCTCGATTGCGGGAGCGCCGTTGATCCGCGTGCGCCGGGCGAGCTCGACGAGCGCGTGCAGGGTCTGCTCGGTGCCTCCGATCGTCTCGCCGATTCCGAACCGCTCGTGCATCAGCGTGGCGACCAACACCTGCCATCCCTGATTGAGCGGTCCGAGCAGATTCTCCTTGGGAACCTTCACGTCCTCGAAGAAGATTTCGTTGAACTCGGAATCGCCGGTGATCTGCTTGAGCGGACGCACGGTGACGCCGGGACTTTTCATATCGACGATCAGAGCGCTCATTCCCTTATGCTTGGGCGCATCGGGATCGGTGCGGACAAAGAGCTGGCAGAAATGCGAGCGATGCGCGATGGTGGTCCAGACTTTTTGCCCGTTGACAACGAAGTAGTCGCCCTTGAGCTCGGCGCGGCACTGGATCGAGGCGAGGTCCGATCCGGCGCCGGGCTCGGACATCCCTTCGCACCAGATTTCGTCGCCGGCGAGGATCGGCTGCAGGTAGCGCTTCTTCTGTTCTTCGGTTCCCCACTGCATCAGCGCCGGGCCGTTCATGATTACGCCGAGCACGTTGCATCCCATCGGCAGGCCAAGCCGGCCGAGTTCCTGCTGGAAGATGACCTGTTCGATAAATGTTGCGCCGCGTCCGCCGTATTCCTTGGGCCACGTCAACCCAGCCCATCCCGCGTCGTAAAGTTTCTTGTGCCATGCCTTGAGGCGCGCCCACGCGGCGTCGTCGCCGCTGTTCTCTTCGTCGATCTGGGCAAGCGGCGGAGGCTGATTTGCTTCGAGCCACTTCCGGACTTCCATCCGGTAGGCTTCTTGTTCGGGCGTCCAGTTGAAATCCATAGCAGAGAAACCTTCCTGTTTGTTTCAGCACTGCGATGCTATCGAAGATCGAGACTATTGGGTAGCGCGCGCGAGCGCGTCCGGCAAGCGCCGCGGCGGCGCAGAAATACCGATCGTTCAAGCGCTGGCGCGCACGAGCGCGGCCTCGACGGCCTCAACTTCGCGCATGATCCGGACGACGC
>JAJZAG010000255.1 GCA_021799555.1 Deltaproteobacteria bacterium
ACGATGCAGGCCAACCGAACGGATCCCGCCGGCCCGCATCCGCCTGCGACCGAAGTAAGTTGGCCCGAGCTCGCTGAGCGCGTAGTTGCCGACTTGACCAACGTGATTCGGGCCGAGATTCAACTCTTCCAAAATTCGCTGGTTCCGATTTTCTCTGATCTGAGCGATCGCGTCGTCGCCGATATGATCGCGGGATTCGCGATACTGATCGGGGGAATTGTGATGCTCGCGGCCCTCATCCTGTTTATCCGCGAATGGCTGCCATGGTGGCAATCGCTCGCAATAGGGGGTGCTCTGGCAGTCTTCGCCGGGCTGATTCTCAGATGGTTTGCGGTACCACGAGCGCATCATAAAGAATCGGGTGACGGCGCATCGCGGACCGGCGGTAACAATTCCCAGTAGATTGATTTCTTGTTTGTGCGTGGCGGTCCTTCCTTGATGCCATTATCTCGGACGTCGCGATAATTTTCGCGCCAAGCAAACCCCCATCCGGACCGCCCTTGATGGCACAGGTAGTGCTGCTTCGTCGCTTATGCCGCTTCAGATCGATTCAGGCTTGGAAATTTTTGTTGCTGAATCGGGAATCGTGAACTTTTTTCAGGGTGATCCAGATGCTCGACGGCGGCGACCGCCGACGCTATTGGCACGCTCCGGCACCGGCTCTTACTCCCGATGTGCGGCCCAAAACCACGCCACACGCATGCGGCGATAACGCAATGCGAGAAAGCTCGATAACCTCGCGCGCGACGTTTAGGCAAATCACTAGACCGGCCAGCTTCACTGAGCGCACTCTTTGCGCCACGCTCGGCGCGTTGAAGCGCAAATACGCGGAGTGCCGCGTTCGCGCGCAATTTGCCAGCCTCGTCAGGAGCGCTCTCGCCGTTGTCGGGCTTTCGAGCAGGCGATCCGAAGGAAACGCGCAGGCGGCGATATTGCTCGATCCAGCCGGGCTGATTGACGCGACGCTCGAAACCGTCCGCGAACATTTGCGCCGGCGCGATCCCTCTGGCGAGCGGGTCATGCATATAGATCTCGAAGTCGGAGAGCTTCATCCCGTACGGATTATTCCGGCGGACTTGAGCGCGATGCTCGAGCGAATTCTGATACGGATCTGCGAGGAAATGCCCGCCGGAGGCGTGGTGATGGTCACCGCGAGTGCGTCTGAAGGCGCCGACGTGATTGCGATAGAGGCCCATCGCCTGCGCCCTGTGATCGCACGGCCTTTGGATCGATCATTTAGTTCGCTGCAATTCGACGCCGATGAGTTGGTGCGCGCGCTTGCGCTCGCGGCTCCCCTCGAACGTCTGAGCGCAGAATTGCGCGTTGACTGTCAGCTCGGTGCGCCGGGCGTGATAGTGATTTCAATTGCCGCTGAGGCGCTTGCCACGAAATCCCGTGCCGCCGAGGCAATTACCGATGCGGCAACCGATCTGGCGCCCGCTCCGATTCGAGCGTCACAACCGCTGGACGCCAACGCATCCGCTACGCGAACGTCCGGTGCGGAGCCACGCCGCGTTTTAATCATCGACGACGATCCAGGCGTGCTTGCCTCTCTACGTGAAGGCCTCGAACACCGGGGCTACCGGGTTGCGTCGGCCTCGAGCGGGTACGACGGGTTACGTTATCTGCGCGAAGACGGTTTCGACTTCGTGATTTGCGATGTCGCGATGCCGGGAATGAGCGGATGGGAACTTGCCGAACGCGCCGAAGCAATCGCGCCCGGCACGCCGATTGTTCTTGTGACCGGATGGGCTAACGAGATCGGCCGGCGCGATCCGCGGCGTAAACTTGTCGTTGATGTGCTCGCTAAGCCGGTCGGACTCGACGAAATTACTGAGTTGATCGCGCGCAGCGCAAAGCAGGGCCACTCGACGCGCTGAGGTGCGTGCTCAGGGATCGGCCTCGCCGCGTGGCGATTGCGCTGGAAACTCGACATCGCCTTCCTCGGCTTCTTCGGTCAATTCGCGCTCGAGCTTTTTCGAGCGCGGGATGCGCAGCGCAATCTCTCTGGCGTCTTCTTCCTCCGCACGCGCCAACACCACATCGCGCAACTGCAGCGTCCCGATCGCGGAATTGATCGCGATGTCGACCGGATCCCACGCGGGTTGGCAATAGACGCTGTAGCGGCTGCCTTGCGCGGTGAAGAGATTTTCGCCGTTGTGTGTCGAGACCATCTTCACGTCCACGTCCACCTGCCATGCGGATATCAGGAACGCATAATAGGCTTCGTAGTGGGTGACTTTGCCGTAAACCACGGCGTCAACGCCGAGCCATTTGCCCAAAGTCTGCGGCGGCACCTGCTCGAGCTTTTGCTCGCTGTCGATTCCGTGAAGCTTCATGATCTCGTCGATCTGGATCAGGTTGGCTTCCAGAAATTCGCGCCCTGCCATAAATCCGGCCACCATGCGGCGCATCCGGTTGGCGTCGGTCCACGCCCAATTTTCACGTTCCGTGGCGTTGCGATGGGTCAGCGGAATCTTGTTTAGCGTGTAATTTGCGCTGCCAACGTCGGTGAACGGAAGGACCGCGATACGCTCGGGCGCGTTGCTTGCGTAATCGGGCGCTAGCGTGGTGTAAAATCCGCCCGGGTCGAGCTCCACAAGGTGATCGAACCAGGTCTTTCGCCCGTGCGTTCCAAGTTCGTACTCGGGCCTGAAAAACCGCCGCTGATCCGGTTGGCTCTGGGAGCATCCGCCAAGCAATCCGGTGAGCAGCACCGCCGTAGCTACGATCCGGGCGACGCCGCGGATTATCGCGCCAATCCGAACCTCACGCCCGCTCACCCCAGCCGGCCCTTCAATCCGTTGCTTACGCATCCGGGCCACCTACTATTTTATTATCACGCAGATTGCGACAAGACGCTATATGAAGAATTCAAGTGTGCGTGTGACCAATCGCCTCCCACCGGTGTATCATTTACAACTCCAGCTTGATTATGAGCGCGAAAATCGAAGACTACGCGATCGTTGGAAATACTCACACCGCAGCCTTGGTTGCGCTGAACGGATCGATCGATTGGCTGTGCATGCCGCGCTTCGATTCGGGAGCCTGCTTTGCCGCGCTGCTCGGCGGACCCGAGCACGGCCGCTGGCTTATCGCGCCCGAAGGCGAAACGGTCGCCGTGCGCCGCCGTTACCTCGACTCGACCCTGATCCTGGAGACCGAGTTCGAAACCAAAGGCGGAATTGCCGCCGTGACCGATTTCATGCCGATCGCGGAAGATCGCGACCGCGTCGATCTGATCAGGATCGTCCGCGGCGTGCGCGGAAATCCGCGGATGCGCACCGAGCTCACGCTGAGATTCGACTATGGCCGCACGATCCCGTGGGTTACCGACAGCGACTTCGGCCTGCGCGCGATCGCGGGTCCCAACGCGGTCCGCGTGAGAACTTCCGCGCGATTGCGCGGAGTCGATTTCACCACTGTCGGCTCATTCACCGTCGCCCAGGGACAGACCGTTCCGTTTTCATTCACCTGGTATCCGTCAAACGAGGCCGAGCCCGGAGCGCGCCATCCGCTGCGGATGCTGGCCGAGACCGAGGCGTATTGGCGCGAGTGGTCGGCGCGATGCACTCTCGAGGGTCCGTGGCGTGAGCCGGTGTTGCGCTCGCTGATAACGCTCAAGGCATTGACCTACAAGCGCACTGGCGGCATTGTCGCCGCGCCCACCACCTCGTTGCCCGAGAGTATCGGCGGGCCGCGCAACTGGGACTACAGGTATTGCTGGCTGCGCGACGCCACGCTCACGCTCTACGCACTTCTGATTTCCGGCTATACGCAAGAAGCCATCGCATGGCGCGAATGGCTGGTGCGCGCCGTCGCCGGCCATCCGCAGGATACCCGCATCATGTACGGTCTCGCGGGCGAGCGGATGCTTCAGGAATTCGAGCTGGATTGGCTGCCCGGCTACGAGAACAGCCGTCCGGTGCGGATCGGCAACGGCGCGCACGATCAACTCCAGCTCGACGTTTACGGCGAAGTGATGGACGCGATGCACGTCGCTATGAAGTACGGGATCAAGCCGCAGGACGACGCATGGCGGGTGCAGACCGCGATGATGGAGTTCCTCGAAACGGGATGGCAACAGCCCGACAGCGGAATCTGGGAAGTCCGCGGCCCGCGCCGCGACTTCACCCATTCGAAGGTGATGGCCTGGGTCGCCGCGGATCGCGCGGTCAAGGCGATCGAGCGCTTTGGCGCCGCCGGACCGGTGCAAAAATGGCGCACGCTGCGCGATCGGATTCATCGCGACGTATGCCAGCGCGGTTTCAACCCCGAGCGCAACGCATTCGTTCAGTATTACGGCTCAAATGTGCTTGACGCATCTCTGTTGATGATCCCGCTGGTCGGATTTCTGCCGCCCGACGATCCTCGTGTCGTCGCAACTGTCGCGGCCGTTCAGCGCGAACTCGTGTGCGACGGACTCGTCAGCCGCTATCAGACCGAAACCGGCGTTGACGGCCTGCCACCCGGCGAGGGCGCGTTTTTAGCCTGCACCTTCTGGCTCGCCGACAATCTCGCCCTGACCGGCCGCCACGACGAGGCGCGCGAGATTTTCGAGCGCCTGCTCGCACTGCGCAACGATTTGGGTCTGCTCGCCGAGGAATACGATCCCGTTCGGCGCAGACAGGTAGGAAATTTCCCGCAGGCCTTTACTCACGTCTGCCTTGTCAACACCGCCCATAACCTGACTCTCACCGAGCAGGCTCCCTGCTCGCATCGCGCGGCGTGAAGGGCGTGGACGCGATCGCATCGGGCGCGGCGAGCGCTCGATTTGGCGATCGCCGTGACGCGCTCGTGAGCAAGCATACTGCGCGGATCTCTCTCGCCGCGCTAAAGCTGAATCACGTCGGCGTCGGGATGCTCAAGCAGCAGGAAGGCCAGCATGTAATCGCGCATGTGCCGGGTCAGGAGAAAGTTCGCGCGTACGTGATTATGCCCGTTCTGTCCGAGCCGCCGCGCGAACTCCGGCTCCGACAGCAATTGTTTTATCCAGAACGCCGTACCCTCGATCGTGTGAGTCAAAATTCCCGAATACTTGTGCGTGATCTGAAGCGGTATTCCGCCTGCCGCGCCCGCGATCACCGGCTTCGATTTCCATAGCGCCTCGGACACGGTCAGACCGAAGCCCTCCTTGAGCGATTTTTGGATTACGACCGTGGACGCGCTTTGAATCGCGTTGATCTCGATGTGCGAGGTCGGCGGAAGATCCAGAATATGCACGTCGGCATCGTTGCCGGCGCGCTCTCGCACCTCGCGCAGCACTTCGGCACCTTCAGGATCATCGCTCGCTCCGCCGCCCGCGAGCACGAGCTGACAATCCACGCGCCGGCGCGCAAGCTGCCACGCTTCGAGTACGCCCAAGGGATCCTTCAGTCGGTCGAACCGCGACACCTGCGTAACGATTGGCTTGTCGCTGTGAATCCCGAGGCGCAGCAAGATCGACTCAATCTCGCTGCGTCCCAGCGCGCGGTTCTTGTCCGAGAGCGGATCGATCGACGGCGAGATCAGCACCTGCGGAATCGGTAGCGCACGAGTGAACTGCGGTGCGGAAAAT